>JADGGV010000580.1 GCA_019689775.1 Gemmatimonadota bacterium | reverse complement strand
ATATTTGCGTGGGTGTCGTGGGCTCGGAGTAGTTAATAACAGACCGCCCCCGTTCGCGCTCCTAGGCGGACGCCGCGCCGACCGGCGCGCCCGCTCCCTCCTGCGGCCGCGGCCGGGCGCCCGGCGTCGCCGGGCTCGGCGAGCGGTAGGCCGACTCCGGGATCTGCGCGAGCCGCGACGGGTGGATCTCGCCGCCGAGGCCGAAGAAGCGCTGGAAGCTCATGATGAGCGGCCGCCAGCGCACGGGATCGATGCGATCCTCGTGGCCCGCCATGCGGATCGCCGGATCCACGTGCACGCGGACGATCCGGACCTCGAGCGCGACCAGCGTCCCACGGCGCTCGGCATCCCGCTCCGCCAGCGGATGAACGCCCTCCAGCACCGCCTCCAGGTGGACCGGACACTCCGCGACGCGCGGCGGGGCGACGAGGTCCGACGCGAGCGGCGTCAGCCCGGCGATCTCGAACTTGTTCTTCTCGTGCCGGTACCCGCGGGCCACCTTGTATGCCGGGACGGGATTCGAGCCCGTCGTGAGCGCGAGCCGGTCGACGGCCGCCACCTCCCGCACCGACGGCAGGTTCAGCACGCACTCGCCCGTGCGGAGGATGTTGGCCGGCGTATGCGAGCGCGCGCCGAACCCGAGCATGCAGGTCCGGCCCAGCCACCACGCGGACGACATCGGCGCCAGGTTCGCCGAGCCGTCCGGGTTCTCGGAGCTGACGAGCACCACCGGGGTGCCGAAGTACAGGATCGCGGGATCGATGATCGTGTGCATTGCGCAAAACCGGGTTGAGGGCGGATGCGTCGTCGTCGCGACCAGAATGCCCGCGCCCTCGCAGCACCGCCTCCCGGTTGTTGCGCTCGTTTTCCCTCCCCCGACGCCGGCCGTCCTCGCGGCGCGGGATTGCCGCGCAAGATTCGGGTGTCCCGGCGCGGTCCGCGGCCGCTAGCTTCGTCCGCGGACGGAGCATCGCGCCGAGCGGACGCGCAGGCCGCACGCTCGCGCAACCCAATTCCGGGAGGTCTGGATGTCGGCGTCTTCCACCCGAACCGAGCCGCCTGCCGTCGCTTCCCCGGACGCGCCGGTACCGCTGGATCCCGAGGAGGCCTGGGCCGCGGTCCTCGCGCGGGACCCGAGCTACGACGGCCGCTTCTTCTTCGCCGTGGCGACGACGGGCGTGTACTGCCGCCCGGGGTGCGCCGCGCGCCGGCCCCGACGCGAGAACGTGCGCTTCTTCGCGACGGCCGCAGAGGCGCAGGCGGCGGGCTTCCGCGCCTGCAAGCGGTGCCGGCCGAACGAGGACCGACCGTCGGCGGCGCGGGCCAGCGTCGAGCGGGCCCGCGCGTATCTGGAGGAGCACCTGGACGAGAACGTCACGCTCGAGCGGCTCGCGCGCGCGGCGTGCATGAGCGCGTTCCACCTCCAGCGCACGTTCAAGCGGCACATCGGGCTGACGCCCCGCCAGTACGTCGAGGCGCGCCGCGCGGAGCGGCTCAAGGCCCGGCTCCGCGCCGGCGACACCGTCAGCCGCGCCACGTTCGAGGCCGGCTACGGCTCCGCCAGCCGCGTGTACGAGCAGGCCGCCGCGCACCTCGGCATGACCCCGGGAGCCTACCGGAAGGGGGGACCCGGCATGAGGATCCGCTTCACCACCGCCGCCACCACGCTCGGCTGCATCCTGGTGGCGGCGACCGAACGCGGGCTGTGCTCGGTGACGCTCGGCGACGACGTCGCCTCACTGGAGGAGGACCTGCGGCGCGAGTATCCGCGGGCCGACATCCAGCCCGGCGGCGACCAGCTCCGCGCCTGGGTGGAAGCGATCGTCGCGTACGTGGAGGGATCCGCGCGCGACCTCTCCATCCCGCTGGACGTGCAGGCCACCCGCTTCCAGTTGCGCGTCTGGCGCGCCCTCCAGGAGATCCCCTACGGGAGCACGCGCTCCTACCGCGACGTCGCCGAGGCGATCGGCCAGCCCACCGCTGCGCGCGCCGTCGCCCGCGCCTGCGCCACCAACCGCGTCGCGCTCGTCATCCCCTGCCACCGCGTGGTGCACGCGGACGGCGACCCCCGCGGGTACCGGTGGGGGTCGGAGCGCAAACGTCGCCTGCTCGAGATGGAAGCGGCCGCGGCGGAGGCGTGAGATCAGTTCGTCATTCCCGGGCCCGCTCGCAGCACCCCGACGACGCCTCGCCCGCTCCTGCCATGGCGATGCCCCACGCCGCGGCTCACCCTCTCGTGCGATCCACCTCACGCGAGGGGGAGCATGGCGTTCGACTCGAGGTGTCGTCCCGGGCGCTCCGGTGATGTCGGGCACGGGTAAGGCCGGCGATACGGGGGCCCACGCGGTCGGGTCGGATCGGGCGACGTTCGGGACGCGGGGCGTCGCCCCGTGGCGCCCGGAGCGGCCCGAGACGTGTGGCGCCGCCGGCCCGGCGTACGGGGTCGCCCCGCGGCGCGAGGGGTGGTCTGCCCGCGCGACCGCCCGGTCGGCATCGCAGCAGGTGGCCCTGAGGCGCCCGATGCGGCCACAGCGAATCCGCCAACCGCAACGGCCTGAGGCGCCGCTGGCGGATTGGTCCGGTCTGGCGCACGCAAAACGCCA
>JADGGV010000579.1 GCA_019689775.1 Gemmatimonadota bacterium | reverse complement strand
TGGCGCGGGCGGCGGGGGCCGGCCGGCCGGGGGCGGCCGGCGCGGCGGCGGCCAGGGCGTCGTCGCCACGGAGCGGGAGCGCCCGCCCGGCCGCCTGCGCCGCCGCCAGCGCGCCGCCGGCCGCGCCGTAGTGGAGGAACGCGCGCCGATCCATGCCGTCTTTCGCCCGCGGCTCGCGGGGACCGTCGTGGTGGCTCATGGGCTCGTCCGGGAGAGGGTTCTCGTCACTGGTGACGACGGCGTTCTGGACGCTGTCGACGGCGGCGTTCGGGACGCCGGGGCGCCCGGGTGTCCTGGGAGCGGGAGCGCCAGCGAGCGTCAGGCGGGGCCGAATCGAACGCGGCGCCCGGCCGCGCTCGTCGCCGTCGAACCCGCAGGCGGCGGACTCCCGGGAGACGGTTCCAGGAATTTCGGCGATAGTCGTGGTTAAAGCCGCAAGGCTCGCGTGCGATGTACGTGCTCGCGGGTTCGACCGCAATCCGGCAGCCGCCGCGGCGCCCAATCGTCAGCGGTATAGATAATCGCCGGATCCCCCGCGCGCACCGCTCCCGCTTCCGTCCCACTCCCGCTCCCGGGAACCGCCCGACGGCGTACCTGGCACGGAACTTCCGCCTTCCATGCGCCCCGCGGCGTTCCGCGCCGGCAACGCGATCCATGGGCGGCGGGCCACGCCGCCACGAAGGCCGATGCCTATGGAGCGGCAACGCTGGTCGTTTCCCCTCGCTCGCGCGCTGCTGACGCTCGTCCTCGCCGGCGCGCTCCTGCGGCAAGCGGCCTGTTCGCGCGAGTCCCGCGGCGCGCAGGTCCCGAGGACGGAGCCGCCGGCGACGGCGGCCACCGCGGCGCCCGGTGCGGCCGGCGCCGACGATGGGCAGTGGCTCATGGCCGCGCACGACTACGCGAACACGCGCTTCAGCGGGCTCGATCAGATCAACGTCGGGAACGTCGCGAACCTGAGGCTGGCGTGGACGTTCTCCACGGGCGTGCTGCGGGGGCACGAGGCCGCGCCGCTCGTGGTGGGGAGCACGATGTACTACGTCACGCCCTACCCGAACCGACTGTTCGCGCTGGACCTGACGAAGCCGGGCGCGCCGATAAAGTGGGTGTACGACCCGCGGCCGCTTCGCGCCGCGCAGGGCGTCGCGTGCTGCGACGTGGTCAACCGCGGCGCCGCCTACTGGGACGGCAAGGTCATCTACAACACGCTGGACGGCCAGGTCGTGGCCGTGGAGGCGGCCTCGGGGACGGAGGTGTGGCGCACCCGGGTCGGCGACCTCAACCGCGGCGAAACGCTGACCATGGCGCCCGTAGTCGTGCGCGGGAAGGTCATCGTCGGCGTGAGCGGCGGCGAGCTGGGGGTGCGGGGCTGGGCGAAGGCGCTCGACGCCGGGAGCGGCAAGGTGCTCTGGACGGCGTATAGCACGGGCCCGGACAAGGATGTGCTCATCGGGCCGCGCTTCCGCCCGTTCTATCCGGCGGACCGCGGCCGCGACCTCGGCGTCACGACCTGGCCGCGCGATGCCTGGAAGATCGGCGGCGGCGGCGCCTGGGGGTGGGTCTCCTACGACCCGGAGCTGAATCTCGTCTACTACGGCACGGCGAACCCGGGGCCGTGGAACGCGGATCAGCGTCCGGGCGACAACAAGTGGACGGCCGGCGTGTTCGCGCGCGATCCGGACACGGGCGAGGCGGTCTGGGCGTACCAGTGGTCGCCGCACGACCTGCACGACTACGACGGCATCAACGAGTTGCTCCTGCTCGACCTCCCGATCGGCGGGCGGACGCGGAAGGTGCTCGTCCGGCCGGAGCGCAACGGCTACGTCTACGTGATGGACCGGCAGACGGGGCAGGTCCTGTCCGCCACGCCGTACCAGTACGTCACGAGCACGAAGGGCGTCGACCTCCGCACGGGCCGGCCGATCGAGAACCCGGCGACGCGCCCGAGGGTCGGGCGGGTCGTGCGCAACATCTGCCCGGCATCCCCGGGGGCGAAGGACTGGCAGCCCTCGGCCTGGTCCCCGCGCACGCGCCTCCTCTACATCCCGTCGAACCACCTCTGCGAGGACGTGGAGGGGCTCGAGACCGGCTACATCGCCGGGACGCCGTACGTCGGGATGAACGTGAGGATGTACGCGGCGCCGGGCGGGGACCGCGGCGAGCTGATCGCCTGGGACCCGGTGAACGCGCGCAAGGTGTGGGGGATCGGCGAGCCGTTCCCCACCTGGAGCGGCGTGCTCGCCACCGCGGGCGACGTCGTCTTCTACGGCACGATGGAGGGTTGGTTCAAGGCGGTCGACGCCCGCACCGGCCGTCTCCTCTGGCAGGCCCGCACGGGCTCCGGGATCGTCGGCCAGCCGATCGCCTACCTCGGGCCCGACGGCAAGGAGTACATCACCGTGGCCTCCGGCGTCGGCGGCTGGTCCGGTGCCATTGTGGCCGGCGACCTCGATCCGCGCGACGGCACCGGCGCGCTCGGCTTCGTCAACGCGATGAAGGACCTGCCGCAGCACACGGCGAAGGGCGGCACCCTCTACACGTTCGCGCTGCCGTGAGGCGATCGACCATGCCCCCGGAGCCCGCCGCCGCCCGCGCGCCCGCGCCCCGCCCCCCCCG
>JADGGV010000037.1 GCA_019689775.1 Gemmatimonadota bacterium | reverse complement strand
CGCTTCGTGAACGGCGTGCTGGACGCGCTGCTGCGCAACACCGGCGGCCCGCGGCGGCCGGCCGACGACGCGGGGAGCACGCCCTGAGACTCCTCGTCCTGAACTGGCAGGACCGGCTCAACCCGCAGGCGGGCGGGGCGGAGATCCACCTGCACGAGATCTTCGGCCGGTTGGCGCGCGCGGGCCACGAGGTCTCGCTCCTCGCGTCGCGGTGGCCGGGCGCGCCGGCCCGCGCCGAGATCGACGGGATTCAGGTGCACCGCGTCGGCCGGCGTTATACATTCAACATGGTCGCCCCGCGGTACTACCGGTCTGCGCTGCTGCAGCAGGGGTTCGACGTGATGATCGAGGACCTGAACAAGGTGCCGCTCTTCACGCCCGTCTGGGCGCGGAGCCCGCTGGTCCTCCTGGTGCACCACCTCTTCGGCACGACCGCGTTCCAGGAAGCCTCGTTCCCGGTCGCCGCCGCCACCTGGCTCCTCGAGCGCCCGCTCGGCCGCGTCTACCGCGGCATCCCTGTCGAGGCCGTCTCCGAGAGCACCGCGGACGACCTCGTCCGGCGCGGCTTCTCGCGCGACCTGATCACCGTGATCCCGAACGGGGTCGACCTCACGTTCTTCACCCCGGACCCGGCGGGCAGCCGCTTCCCGGAGCCGACCGTGCTCTACCTGGGGCGGCTCAAGCGCTACAAGCGCGTCGACCTGGTGATCCGCGCCGTCGCGCGGCTGCGCGACCAGGGCCGGCGGGTGCGGCTCGTCATCGCCGGCACGGGCGACCACGCCGGCGCGCTGCGCGCGCTGGTCGACGAGCTGGACCTCGGCGATCGCGTCGAGATGCCGGGCTTCGTGTCCGAGGAGGAGAAGCGGACGCTGTTCCGGCGGAGCTGGGTGCATGCATTCACATCACCGAAGGAGGGGTGGGGTATATCGAATCTGGAGGCGGCGGCGTGCGGGACCGCCACCGTCGCCAGCGATTCGCCGGGGCTGAGAGACTCGGTGGTGGACGGCGAGACCGGCTACCTCGTGCCCCACGGGGACGTGGATGCGCTGGCCGTCCGCCTCGGGTCGCTCCTGGGCGATCCCGCGCTGCGGGACCGCCTCGGGGCGCAGGCGCGCGCGTTCGCCGAGCGCTTCACGTGGGACCGCTCCGCCGCGGAGACGGAGGCCCACCTCGAGCGCGTGCTGGCACGCGCCGCGTGAGGGCTGGCATGGAATCCGTTCAAGGAGGACGTATGGAGACCATGGTCACGGCACGGCACTGCTCCATCTCCGATACCCTCCGCCTGCGGACGGTCGAACGACTCGAGGCGCTCGCCCGAGTCGAGCCGAACGTGCAGAGTGCGCACGTCTGCTTCATCGCCGACCACGGTACCCACCGGGTCGAGGTCCGCGTCCACGGCACCCGCGGTCGCACGATGGTGGCCACCGGGAGCGGCGCGAGCTTCCGCAGCGCGCTCGACGCGGCGGTCGAGCGGGTGGAACGCCAGCTCAAGCGCCGCCGCGAGCGGCTGACGGCGCGCAAGAGCGCGCGGCCGGCGCCCGTTCTGTGATCGATTTGCCTGCGGGAGGCCCGTGAAGACCCTGACGGTGGACGAGCTGTACAAGGCCAAGCGCGAAGCGTTGGGGCTGGAGCTCCTGACGGCGCGCTGCGACCTGGGGCGCAAGCTGGTGTCGCCGACCGTGTCGAGCCCGGGGCTCGTCCTGGCGGGGTACACGGAGCGCTTCTCGAAGGGGCGCATCCAGATCCTCGGGGAGACGGAGATGTCCTACCTCCAATCGCTCCCCGAGGATCGGATGCGAGAGACGCTGGAGCGCTTCTTCTCGCTGGACATGCCGGCCGTCTTCGTCACTAAGGGGCAGGAGGTCCCGACCGTGATGCTGGAGATCGCCGGCGCGCACGGCGTCGCCGTGTTCCGCTCCAGCCTGAAGACGGGCGCCTTCTACCGCCGCATCCAGCCGTACCTCGAGGAGCAGTTCGCGCCGTCGACGACGATCCACGGGTCGTTGGCGGACGTGTACGGCGTCGGGCTGCTTTTCGTCGGCCGGAGCGGGATCGGCAAGAGCGAGTGCGTGCTGGACCTGGTGGAGCGGGGCCACCGCCTGGTGGCCGACGACCTGGTCCACGTCACGCGCCGGGGGGTGGATGTGCTGATCGGCCGCGGCCACGCGCTCCAGCGGCACCACATGGAGATCCGCGGGATCGGCATCATCGACATCCCGGCGCTGTTCGGGATCCGCGCGATCCGGCAGCAGAAGCGGATCGAGCTCGTGGTCCAGCTCGAGGAGTGGAACGATCAGGCGTACTACGATCGGACCGGCCTCGAGTCGGACGAGGTCGAGATCCTCGGCGTGAAGCTGCCGAAAGTCACCGTGCCACTGAACCCGGGGAAGAACATCACGGTCCTCTCCGAGGTGGTGGCGATGAACCTGCTGCTGAAGTACGCCGGCGTGCAGTCGGCGCAGGCGTTCAACCAGAAGCTCCAGGCGGCGATGATGCGGCCGCTGCGGGACTACCTCGAGGAGGATTATGAGTGAGGCCGTGCCGGTCCGGGGGATCATCCTCGGGCACGGCTCGCTGGCCGAGGCGTACGCGGACGCCGTGCGGCGGATCACCGGGGCGGGCGAGGAGGCGCTGCTGCCGCTGAGCAACACGGGGCTCTCGCCGGACCTCGTCGCCGAGCGGCTGCGCGCGCTGACCTCGGAGGGGCCGGCGATCATCTTCACCGACCTGCCGGGCGGCAGTTGCGGCTTCGCGGCGCGACGGCTGTGCCAGTCGGCCGCGGACGTCGCGGTGGTGTCGGGCGTCAACCTGACGGTGCTCCTCGAGTTCATCATGCACCGCGGCGAGCCGCTCGGCGAGCTGGTGCCGCGGCTGGTGGAGAAGGGGCGCGCCGCGGTCTGCTGCGCGCCGGCGCAGCTCGAGCGCAAGGAGAGCGATGGCCATCGTGCTGCTTCGGGTTGACGAGCGGCTCATCCACGGCCAGGTCGTGGTCGGCTGGGGGAGCAGCCTGCATCCGGACCGGATCGTCGTCGTCGACGACGAGCTGGCCGGCTCGACCTGGGAGCAGGAGCTCTATACCGTCGGGCTGCCGGCCCAACTGGAAGCGCAGTTCGCCACCGTCGAGGAGGCCCGCCGCGCCTTGCCCGGGTGGCTTGCCGATCCCGCGCGCGTGATCGTGCTGACCCGCGACGTGCGCACGATGCGCCGGCTCGCCGAGCACGCGCTGCTGCGAGGGCACGAGGTCAACATCGGCGGGCTGCACTACGCACCGGGCCGGCACGCCATTCTTCCGTACGTCTACCTCAGCGACGAGGAGCGGACGGAGATGCGCCGCCTCGCGGACGAGGGCGCGGTCGTCACCGCCCGCGACCTGCCGGGATCCCGCCGCGTCGACCTCGGCCAGCTCCTCGGCCGGCACTGACCCATGAACTGGCTCGCCGTCGCGCTGCTCGGCGGGATCGTGGGGCTCGACGCTACCGGGTTCGGCCAGTTGATGCTGTCGCGGCCGCTGATCGCCGGCACGCTGACCGGGGTCGCGCTCGGCCGGCCGCTGGCGGGGCTCGCGGTCGGGCTCGCGCTGGAGGTCTTCGCGCTGGTGATCCTTCCCGTCGGCGCGGCGCGCTACCCCGAGGTCGGGACCGGCGCGGTCGCGGCCGCGGCGGCGCACGTGGACGCGGCCGGGGCCGCCGCGCCGGCGCCGATGCTGCTCCTGGCCGTGGCGTTCGGGCTCGTCTGGGAGACCGTGGCGGGGCAGGCGGTGATCCTGAGTCGGCGGCAGAACGAGCGGCTGGTCGCAGGGGACCGCACGCTCGGGGCGCTGACGGCGCGCTCCCTCGAGCGGCGCCACCTCGGCGCGATGTCGCTCGACTTCGCGCGCGGCGCGCTGGTCGCGCTCGTCGGCGCCCTCGTCGGCTCGGTGCTGTTGCGCACGCTCGCGCCGTACTGGGCGCTCGGGTCGGTGGCGGCGCTGGGGATGATCGTCGTCGGCGGCAGCGGGATGGTCGGCGCCACGCTCCCGCTGTTCGGCGGCTGGAGCGAGCGCAAGGCGGCCTTCGTGGTCGGGATCGTATGCGGGCTGTTGATCCTGCTGCTCGCGTGACGCCGCTCGGGCGTGGGGTCCGGGCGGGGATGTTCCTGCGGTCGTTCGCGGTCCAGGGCTCGTGGAACTACCGCACGCTGGTCGGCGCCGGGCTGGCGTTCTCGCTGCTCCCGGCGCTGCGCGCCGTCTACGGCCGGCGCGGCGAGCGCCTGGACGAGGCCGTCCGCCGGCACGCCGGCGTCTTCAACAGCCATCCCTACCTCTCGCCGATGGCGATCGGCGCGATCGCGCGGCTGGAGGCGGACGGCGAGGATGCCGCCGTCGTCGAGCGCTTCAAGTCGGCGATCCGCGGTTCGCTGGGGACGCTCGGCGACCGACTGGTGTGGGCCGGCTGGCGGCCGGTCTGCCTGCTGTTCACGCTGGCGCTGCTCCTGGTCGGCGTGCCGTGGTGGGCCGGGGTCGTGGGGTTCCTGCTCGCGTACAACACGGGACACCTGCTGCTGCGGGTGTGGTCGTACCGCCTCGGGTTGGAGCGGGGCAAGGGAGTCGCGGAGCAGTTGCGGCAGTCGGCCGTGCCGCGGCTCCAGCGCCTCTTGACGGTGGCCGGCGCGTTCCTCGCCGGCGTCGTACTGCCGCTGGTGGCGAGCGGCCGCCTGGTCGGGCTCCGGTTGGAGCTGCCCTGGGCGCTCGCCGCGGCGCTGGTCGCGTTCCTCGGCGCCCGCTACGGCGCCGTGGTTCGGCGGCCGATCGTGATCGGCCTCGTGGGATTCGCCCTCGTCGGCCTCTTCCTCCAGATCGTGCGATAAATGCCCGGATCCGCTGAAGTCGAACGCACCCTCGCCATTCGCAACAAGTACGGCCTGCATGCCCGGCCGGCGGCGGAGTTCGTTAAGCTGGCGAACCGGTTCCGCGCGGACGTGTGGATCCGCAAAGGCGACCTCGAGGTGAACGGCAAGAGCATCATGGGGGTCATGATGCTGGCGGCCGAGTGCGGCAGCGAGATCACGGTCCGGGCCGCGGGCGAGGATGCGCCCAGGGCGCTGGAGGAGCTATCCGCGCTGGTGGAGCGGGGATTCGGGGAGGAGTGAGCGACCGGTGCCTCTGATCCGCGATGGGATCCCCGCCTCGCCGGGGATCGTGGTGGGACCGGCGTACGTGCTCCGCTGGGCGGTGCCGCGGGTGCCGCACGTCACGGTGCCGCCGAAATCGGTCCCGAAGGAGGTGGCGCGCTTCCACGAGGCGCGGAAGTGGGCGCAGGACCGGATCCGCGAGATCCAACTCCAGACGGCGGAGCGGCTGGGGCCGGTCGAGGCGCAGATCTTCGAGCCGCAGATCCTGATGCTGAACGACCCCGACCTGGTGGACGGCACGGTGGCCTACATCGAGCAGAACCACCTGTCGGCGGCGCGCGCGTTCGAGCTGCGGATGCTCGAGTACCAGTCGGAGTGGAGCCGCAGCGGCCACCCGATGATCATGGACCGGTTGAACGACCTGCTCGACATCGAGCTGCGGGTGATCAACCGGCTGACCGGGTTGCCGGACCCGGATTTCACGCTCTCGGACGCGGACCAGCGGGTGATTCTGGTCGCGAAGGACCTGACGCCGACGATCACGGTGCAGCTCGACCGGTCGCGGATCCTCGGGGTGGCGACGGACGCGGGGACGCGGACGTCGCATTCGGCGATCCTGGCACGCTCGCTGAACCTGCCCGCGGTCGTCAGCCTGACGGACCTGTCGGACCGGGTGCAGAACGGTCAGGAGCTGATCCTGGACGGGCGCGCGGGCCGGGTCATCGTGGAACCGACGGAGCGGGACAAGGAGGTCTACCGGGAGCGGGACATCAAGATCCGGGAATGGGAGCAGGAGCTGCTGCTCCTGGCGCACCTCGAGGCGGTCACGCCGGACCGGCAGCCGGTCCAGCTACGGGCGAACATCGACATGCCCGGGGAGGCCGAGACGGCGCGGGTGCACGGCGCGCAGGGCGTGGGGCTGTTCCGCACGGAGTTTCTGGTCGTGGGGCGGAGCGCGGCGCCGGACGAGGAGGAGCAGTACCGCGCGTACCGGCACGTGGCGGAAGCGTTCCCGCACCAGGCGGTGTTCATCCGCACCTACGACCTTGGCGGCGACAAGTTCCCGCTGTTCCTGCACATGCCGCCGGAGGAGAACCCGTTCCTGGGCTGGCGCGCGATCCGGGTCTGCCTCGACCAGCCGGACCTGTTCCGCCCGCAACTCCGGGCGCTGCTGCGCGCGACGGCGCACGGCGACGTGCGCATCATGCTGCCGCTGGTGAACGAGGTGAGGGAACTGCAGCTCACGCGCGAGCTGCTCGAGGAGGAGGCGCACCGGCTGGAGGAGGAGGGGATCCCGTTCAATCCGGGGTACAAGGTCGGGATCATGGTGGAGACGCCGGCGGCGGCGCTGATCGCGCCGGAGCTGGCGCAGTACGCCGACTTCTTCTCGATCGGGACGAACGACCTGGTGCAGTACACGCTCGCGGTCGACCGCGGCAACGCCCGCCTCGCGCCGCTCTACACGCCGTTCCATCCGGGCGTCATCCGGCTGCTCAAGATGACGGCGGATGCGGGGCGGCAGGCCGGCATCGAGGTGAGCGTCTGCGGGGAGGCGGCGGCCAACCCGCTGGGCGTCTTCCTGCTGCTGGGGCTCGGCATCACGGCGCTCAGCGTGGGGCCGTCCTCGCTCCCGGAGATCAAGAAGGTGATCCGCAGCGTCCCGCTGCACGAGGCGCGGCGGGCCGTTGCGGAGGCGCTCGAGCTCGGCACGCCGGATGCCGTCACGGAGGCGCTGACCGCCGGCCTCGGCCGCTGGATCGATCTATCCATCTTCGGCGGGCGGTGGAACTTGTCGCCGGAGCAGTGACGGGCTACGTTCCACCGCCGGTCCCACACGCGCGCAGAGGAGAATTCGTTGCGGCGCACGCTGTTCACATCCGAGTCGGTCACGGAAGGACATCCCGATAAGATCGCCGATCAGATCAGTGACGCGGTGCTCGACGCGATCCTGCTCGACGATCCGCAGGGCCGCGTCGCCTGCGAGGTGCTGGTGACGACGGGGCTCGCGCTGGTCTCGGGGGAGATCACGACGACGACCTACGTCGACATCCCGGGGCTGGTGCGCGGAACCATCCGCGCGCTCGGGTATATCGACTCCGCGTACGGCATCGACGGCGAGACGTGCGCCGTGCTGACCACGATCGATCGGCAGTCGCCGGACATCGCGATCGGCGTGGCGCCGGGCGGCGCGGGCGACCAGGGGATGATGTTCGGCTACGCCACGGACGAGACGCCCGAGCTGATGCCGGCGCCGATCCAGCTCGCGCATCGGCTGACGCAGCGGCTGGCGGCCGTGCGCAAGAGCGGGCAACTGCCGTGGCTGCGGCCGGACGGCAAGGCGCAGGTCACGCTCGAGTACGAGGACGACCGCCCGGTGCGGGTCCAGACCGTCGTCGTCAGCGCCCAGCACGCGCCGGACATCGCGCTCGCCGAGCTGCGCGCCGAGATCCTCGAGCGTGTCATCAACCCGGTGATGCCGGCGGCGCTCTACGATCCCGACGACTGCACGATCTACGTGAACCCGACCGGCCGGTTCGTGGTGGGCGGCCCACACGGCGACACGGGGCTGACGGGCCGCAAGATCATCGTCGATACGTACGGCGGCGCCGCGCGGCACGGCGGTGGCGCGTTCAGCGGGAAGGACCCCTCGAAGGTGGACCGGTCGGGTGCGTACGCCGCACGCTGGGCGGCGAAGAACGTCGTCGCCGCGGGGCTGGCGCGGCGCTGCGAGATCCAGCTCGCGTACGCGATCGGCGTGGCGGAACCGGTCTCGATCCGGGCGGAGACGTTCGGGACGGGGATCGTCTCGGAGGAGGTGATCGCGGCGGCGGTGCGGGAGGTGTTCGACTTCCGGCCGCGCGCGATCATCGCGAGCCTCGGCCTGGACCGACCGATCTACCGGCCGACGGCCGTGAACGGCCACTTCGGCCGGGAGCCGTACATCGAGCGGGTCGACTCCCGCGAGGTGGAGTTCTTCACCTGGGAGAAGACCGACCGCGCCGCGGACCTCCGCGTCGCCGCGGGGGTCTGAGGAACCGGGCGCCGCAGGGGCGGTCCGGGCGAAGGGAGCAACCGATGGCTGGCCCGTCGATGGTCGAAGTAAAGGTGCAGAGCCTCGGGCTCGACCGCACATCGAACACCCCGGTCGTGATCCTCCAGGAGAAGGACGGCGGGCGCGTGCTGCCGATCTGGATCGGGCCGGGCGAGGCGAGCGCGATTGCCATGGAGCTGGCGGGGATGAAGTTCTCCCGCCCGCTGACGCACGATCTGTTCGCCTCCGTGATCCTGGGGCTGGGCGGCTCGCTCCAGCGCGTCGTCATCACGAAGGTGGTGGACAACACGTACTACGCCGAGCTGATCATCCAACGCGGCGCGGAGCTGATCAGCATCGACGCCCGGCCGTCGGACTCGATCGCGATCGGGCTGCGGTTGTCGGCCGCGATCTACACGAGTGAGGAGCTGCTCGAGCACAGCTCGATCGAGGTCGCGGAGGCGGATGACGACGCGCAGGAGTTCAGGCCGGCCGACGAGCGCCCGGCGGGGCTGAGCGCCGACGAGCTGCGGGAGCACCTCCGCCGGCTGAACCCCGAGGACTTCGGCCGCTTCAGCCCATGATCCCGCCGCACACCGCGCTGCGCCCGAGGCTCGGGACCGCGCTCGTGCTGGCGCTCGCGCTGCTGGTCGCACCGATCGCCGCGCGGGCGCAGGCGCCGGGCGGCGGCGCACCCGCGGCTGCCGCGCCCGCATCGACGTTGTCCGGGACGGTCGTGGACACGGCCGGCCGGGCGGCCGGCGGGCTCGAGCTGACGCTGCACCGCGTGAGCGGGCAGGGCGGCGCGCCGGTCGCACATGACACGAGCGACGCGCGGGGCCGCTTCCGGCTCGTGGTCCCCGCCGAGACCGAGCCCGACGCGATCTACTTCGTCGCGACCCGCTACAACGGCGATCTGTACGTCGGGCCGACGTTCAAGGCGCCGTACCCCGAGGGTCAGTCGTACGGTCTGACGGTCGGAGCGAACCCCGTCCGCGCCGAGGCGCTCCCGGCGCAGCCCGGCTCGCCGGCGCCGATGCAGGTGCCCGAGGCCGCACGCGCGGAGGACCGCCGAGCCGGCCGGCTGTTCTTCGCGGTCCTGCTGGCGCTGGCCGCGCTGGCGGCGGCCGGCGTCGCCGGCGTGCGCTGGCGAGGGGAGCGGGCCGAGCGGCGCCGGCGCGGGTTCGTGCTGGAGCTCGCGGCGCTCGACGAGCGCTACGCGGACCGGCTCGCCGCCCTCTCCGCGGAGGAGGCGGCGTCCTACCGGCGGCGGCGCGCCGCCCTGGCGGCGAGGGCCGCCGGAATCTGACCCATGGGCCTCATCTCGCTCGACTCGGTCATCCTGCAGTCGTTTGCGTACAGCGAGACGAGCAAGATCCTGCGCCTCCTCACCCGCACGCACGGCGTCCGCTCGGTGATCGCCAAGGGCGCGCTGCGGCCGCGCAGCCGCTACGGCGGCATCCTCGAGCCGTTCACGGACGGCGTCGCCACGCTCCACCTAAAGGAAGGGCGCGATCTCCAGACGCTGAGCGGCTTCGAGCTGCGGCGCAGCCGGCAGGGGCTCGGGCGCCACCTGGTGCGCTTCGGCGGCGCCTCGCTGCTGGGCGAGCTGGTCCTGCGGACGGCCAGCGAAGAGGCGCACCCGGAGCTGTTCGACGCGTTCCGGCGCGGGCTGGATGCGCTCGACCGGGCGGCGGACGCGGAGCTGGAGTCCGCCGTCCTGGCCGAGGCGTGGCACCTGATCGGGCACCTCGGCTTCGCGCCGGCGCTCGACGCGTGTCTGGCCTGCGGCCGGGCGGTCGAGCCGGAGGAGGCGACGACGTTCGATCACGCCGCCGGCGGGATCCGCTGCCCGGAATGCGCGCCGAGCGCGCCCGGCCGGCCGCTACCGCCCCACGCGCGCGAGGCGCTCGTGCGGCTCGGGCGGCGCGAGCGGGTGCCGCTCGAGCGGACGGCGGCCCACTGGCAGCTCCTGCGCCGCTTCCTGGCGCACCACGTGATCGAGGGGCGCGAGCTGCGCTCCCTCGCGTTCCTGGAAGCGGCGCTGACGGCCGCATGATGCGACGGCTGATCCTCGGCACGGCGGGTCACATCGACCACGGCAAGACCGCGCTCGTGCGCGCGCTCACCGGGATCGACACCGACCGCCTCCCCGAGGAGAAGCATCGCGGGATCACGATCGACCTCGGCTTTGCCGCCCTCCCGCTCGGTGACGACCTCCAGCTCGGCATCGTCGACGTACCTGGCCACGAGGCGTTCATCCGGAACATGCTCGCCGGCGCGACCGGCATCGACCTCGCGCTCCTCGTCGTCGCCGCCGACGAGGGGGTGATGCCGCAGACCCGGGAGCACATGGCGATCATGGAGCTGCTCGGCGTCCGCTCGGCCGTCGTCGCCGTGACCAAGGCCGACCTGGTCGAGGACGATTGGCTCCAGCTCGTGCTCGAGGACGTGCGCGGCCAGCTCGCCGGGACGCCGTTCGCGGATGCCCCGCTCGTGCCGGTCTCGGCCGTCACCCGCGCGGGCCTCGACGAGCTCCTCGCGCAAATCGCCGGCGCGGCCGCGCGCACCCACGAGCGGACGGCCGACGACCTCTTCCGCCTGCCGATCGACCGCGTCTTCGTCGTCCGCGGCACCGGCACCGTCGTGACGGGCACGATCTGGAGCGGGAGCGTCGCCCGCGACGACGCGGTCACGATCCTGCCGTCCGGGCGGCCGGCGCGCGTGCGCGGCGTGCAGGTGCACGGCGTGGACGTGCCCCGCGCGGTGGCCGGCCAGCGCGCGGCCGTCGCCCTGGCCGGCGCCGAGCGTGAGCGCCTCGCGCGCGGCGACACCGTGGTCCGGGAGGCGGGGTGGAGCCCAGGCTCCCTCCTCACGGCGCGCGTGCGCCTCCTCGAGCGCACCGACTGGGAGCTGCGGGCGAACCAGCGCGTCCGCTTTCACCTCGGCACGGCGGAGGTCATGGCCCGCGTCCGGCTCCTGGACGCGGCGCGCCTCGATCCAGGCGACGAGGGGTGGGTCCAGCTCCGGCTCGAGGCGCCCGTCGCCGCGCGCGCCGGCGACCGCTTCGTGCTCCGCTCGTACTCGCCGGTCACCACGATCGGCGGCGGGCAGATCCACGAGCCGACGGCGCCGAAGCGCTCCCGCCTCGAGCCCTCGACGGCCGCGCTCCTCGCCCCGCTCGCCTCGGCGGCGGACGAGGCCGTCGTCGCTCGCGTGCGCCTGGCCGGCTGGAGCGGCGTGGCCGTTGACCGGCTGCCGATCGAGACGCCGCTCTCGCCCAGCGCGGTCGCCGCCGCGCTCGCCCGCCTCGACGGCACGGCGGTGCAGCGCATCGACTCGTTCGTCATCGACCGGCGGCTCGCGACGGCCGCGCGCCAGGCGCTCCTGCACCGCGCCGACGAGTACCACGCCGCCCATCCGCTCCGCCCCGGCATCGAGCGCGAGGAGTTGCGCCGCGCGCGGCCGCCGGCCGCGGCCGGGGCCGTCGTCGCCTGGGCGCTCGACGGGCTCATCGCCGACGGCGAGCTCGTCGCCCACGGCGCCCACGTCGCCCGCCGCGGCTTCCAGCCGACGCTCAGCCCGGCGCAGCGCGCGCTCCGCGACCGCCTCCTCACCGCCTTCGAGAGCGCCGCGCTCACGCCACCGTCGATCGGCGAGCTGCCGGAGGACGTGCGCGAGCACCCCGACCTCCGCGCCCTGCTCCGCCTGCTCGAGGTCGACGGAAAGCTGGTGCAGCTTGCGCCGGACATGTATATTTCGGCGCTTTCCATTCAACGCGCGATCGCCGTCGCCCGGGAGCGCCTCGCCGGCCGTGGGGCTCTCGCGCCGACCGACTTCAAGGAGATCTTTCCGGTTTCCCGGAAATATCTCATTCCGCTGCTGGAATGGTTCGACCGCTCCGGCGTGACCACGCGGCGCGGCGACCTCCGCTCGTTGCGCGGCATATGACACGGGACTTGAAGCGCGGCGCCGCAGGTGAGGGCGTGAGCGTGACTTGACCGAGGTCGGCTGAGTTCGAGGCTTGACGACCCCGGGGGGGCAGGGGTAAACTCAACGTGCCCCGGAAGTCAGGTTGTGTCGTAATGGACCCTTCACCCCAACGGAGGGCGATCGCACCCTTAGCTACGGCACAGCAGCAACTGTGCGGAGGTGACCATGAGACGCGGTTTTGGCGTCGGCGTCATCCTCCTCCTCGCGCTCGGCGTGTTCCCCAGCAAGGCCCTGGCTCAGCAGGCGGGGAGCGGGCCGGGCGATGGGAGACCCAGTAGGTCCAGGCTCGGGCAGAACTATCCGAACCCGTTCAACCCGGAGACGAGGATCCCGTTCACGCTGTACGACGAGGACATCGTCAACGGTAGGGCGCTGGTGACGATCCGGATCTACAACCTGCTCCAGCAGCTGGTTGCGGTCCCGAATGCGACCCATCACCCGGCGGGAGATGTGCCGGTGGATGGGCTCGCGTACACGAGTCCAGGGTCCTACGAAGCGTACTGGGATGGCTACGACAAGGATCACCGGAAGGTGGCGTCCGGCATCTACTACATGCAGATGCTCGTGAACGGCCGGCCGGTGCAGGTGAGGAAGATTCTCGTAGGCAAATAGGAGTCGCCTAGCGAAACGTTTCCTGGTCCGAAGAGAACGAGCCGCCGCCCCGTCCGGGGGTGGCGGCTCGTCGTTTTAGGGCGTGCGGCGTCAGACGACGTCTGGCAGCTCCATGACGCTCCCGCTCTCGCCGTCGCGCCCGCTCCCGGCCGTTCGGGAGCGGGGGCGTAACCGGGAGCGGGAGAGGCGGACGGACGTGTCGGACCGGATGTCAGTCGAGGATGTAGAGGAAGCTGCCGCAGTGCTCGCAGGTGAGCAGGGCGCCGTGGCGTCCGGTGGACGAGGTGGGGACGGCGGTGAAGCAGCCGTAGCAGGTGCCGTTGAGGACGGGGACGACGGCGCGGCCGCGGCCGTCGATGCGCTCGAAGCGGCTGCGGATGGCGGGGGTGAGGGCCGCCTTCATCTCGGCGATCTTCTCGTCGAGGTCGCGGACGGCTTCCTCGACGTTGATGTGGAACTCCTCCTCCTCCATGCGGCGGAAGTGCTCGCCCTCGACGAGCTCGCGGCGCTGGGAACGCAGATCCTGGATCTGAAGGAGGATTTCGAGCTGCGGGTGCATCGGGGTGTCTCCCTTCGTGGCGAAGCTAGTCGGCCTTCTGCTCGAGGAGCGCGAGGAACTGGTCGGGCGTTTCGATCTCGGCGAGGCGGCCGACCACGTCGGGGTCCTTGGCGAACTGGGCGATCTTGCCGAGGACGGGGAGGTACTGGTTGCTGACCTCGAGGGGCGGCGCGACGATGAGGAAGAAGAAGCGGACGGGCTGGCCGTCGATGGCCTTGAAGTCGACGCCCTCGGGCTTGCGGCCGAAGGCGACGCGGAGCCGGTTGACCACGAGCGAGCGGCAGTGCGGGATGGCGATGCCGCGGCCGATGCCGGTGGAGCCGAGGTTCTCGCGCCGCTTGAGCATCTTGAAGAGGATCGCCTGGCTCTTCTCGTCGAGGGCGAGGAGGGCGATGAGCTCCCGGAGGATGTCGTCCTTGGACTCGCCGGCGAGGTTGAGGTTGATGAGGTCTCTATTGAAAAACTCGCGTAACTCCATGAAGGCCTCCGTTTTGGCGGCCTCGAGGCGGGCCGCGGCGGTGCGAAAGATACGCCGGCCCGGGAGCGGTGTCAAAACGGCGTGGCAACAGGGGATCGGGGTGGTGGGGCTCGATTGATCGTGCCGGGCGCGGGGGTTAGACTTGACGTGATGTCGAACCAGCTACTGAGCATGCTCGCGGGCGGGCGCGTCCCGCTGTATCTGGCGCCGCAGGCGGGGGTCAGCGAGTCGCCGTTCCGGCGGCTATGCCGTCGTTTCGGTGCGGACGTGGTGGTGAGCGAGTTCGTGAGCGCGGAGGGGATCCGGCGGGGCGACCGGCGCACGTGGGAGTACCTGCGCTTCGAGGACGCGGAGCGGCCGATCGGGGTGCAGATCTTCGGCGCGGAGCCGGCGGCGATGGCGGAGGCGGCGGCGCTGGTGGAGGAGGTGTACCGGCCGGACTTCGTGGACATCAACTTCGGTTGCCCGGTGAAGAAGGTGGTGACGCGCAACGGCGGGTCGGGGTGCCTGAAGGACCTCGATCTCGTCGAGCGGATCATCCGGGCGGTGAAGGGCGCGATCTCGGTGCCGACGACGGTGAAGATCCGCAGCGGGTGGAGCGAGGAGATGCGCAACCCGGTGGAGATCGCGTTGCGCTGCCAGGATGCGGGCGCGGCGGTGCTGACGCTACACGCGCGGACGCGGACGCAGATGTACAGTGGGACGGCGAACTGGGACGAGATCGCGGCAGTGGTGGAGGCGCTGACGATCCCGGTCGTCGGGAACGGCGACGTGTGGACGGGCGCGGACGCGAAGCGGATGCGGGACCACACGGGGTGCGCGGGGATCATGATCGCGCGGGGCTCGCACGGTTCGCCGTGGATCTTCGCGCAGGCGCGGGCGGCGCTGGAGGGGCGGCCGATCCCGCCGGATCCGGATGTGCGCGAGCGCTTCGCGATCATGCTGGAGCACGCGCGCAACGCGATCGCGTTCGAGCGCGACGAGCAGCGAGCGATGGTGGAGTTCCGGAAGCACCTCGGGTGGTACACGAAGGGGCTGCCGAACGGGAAGGCGCTGCGGCAGGAGCTGTTCGAGATCCGCACGCTGGCCGAGGTGGAGTCGATCCTCGAGGCCTACCTCGAGGCGAGCACAGCGGTCGCCGCGTGACGCGCGAGCAGGTTCTCGAGCTGCTGCGGTCCGTGGCGGAGGGGCGGAGCACGCCGGCGGACGCGCTGGAGCGGCTCTCGTGGCTGCCGGTGGAGGCGGTCGGCGAGGTCGAGGGCGGGGGCGCCGCGTTCGCGCGCGTCGACCATCACCGGGCGCTGCGGCAGGGGTACCCGGAGGTCGTGTTCGCGGAGGGGAAGACGACCGAGCAGGTGGTCGAGATCTGCCGCCGCCTCGCGCGCCGGGGCGGCTTCCTGGTGACGCGCACCAACGGCGCGACACGCGACGCCCTGGCGGAGGCGTTTCCGGGCGTCGAGGTCAACGCACTCGCGCGCACGGTGCACCTGCCGGGTGGGGCGGAGCGGGGTGAGGCGCGGCCCGGGCCGATCCTGGTCGTGGCGGCGGGGACGAGCGACCTGCCGGTGGCCGAGGAGGCCGTGGTCACCGCGCGCGCCCTCGGCAACGACGTCGAGCGCCTGTACGACGTCGGCGTGGCGGGGCTGCACCGGCTGCTGCTGGAGTCGGACGCGCTGCGGCGCGCGGCCGTCGTCATCGTCGTCGCCGGGATGGAGGGCGCACTGGCGTCGGTGGTCGGCGGGCTGGTGGCGGCGCCCGTGGTCGCCGTGCCGACCAGCGTCGGCTACGGCGCGGCGTTCGGCGGGCTCGCGGCGCTGCTCGGGATGCTCACGAGCTGCGCGGCGGGCGTGACGGTGGTGAACATCGACAACGGCTTCGGCGCGGCGTGCGCGGCGAACCGGATCGTGCTGGCGGCGCGCGCGGCGGTGGAGGCGGCGGCGCAGGCGCGCGCGCCGGCGGGGTGAGCGGCGCCCCCGGCGGCCGGACGGAGCCCCGACCGAGGGGCTCGAGGCCCTGGCCGAGGTCGCGGCGCCTCAGGCGGCGAGGCAAGGCCGCGGGCCGGCGCGGGCGGAACGGCGCGGCCGGGGATGCCGGAGACGCGGGGGCGATCCCGGTTGAACCGAACGGGAGGCGTCGTTAGATTTGAGGGTGCGGGGCCGACTTGGTTTCGACGTGTTTAGTGAAGTCGGTGCTGCGTGCCGAGGTGCCGTCACCTCGTAAAAAAGCGGCATTTCTTACAAGTGCCAACTCTAATCTGGCGCTGGCTGCGTAACTAAACCTTACGCACCTGTCTCCTGTCCGGCCGGGTCCCGAGGCTGGGCTCGAGGCATCGACAAATCGGGCTGGCTCGACCGTGACGCCTTGCCGCGGGCGAGCGAGACACCGTAAGGCTGGTCCCCGAGACGCGGTCCGCAGGCGGCCGACGGGACGAGATCGGAACGGCGGAATACGCACGTAGAGGCACTGAGGGATCTATTCGCGGACGCGGGTTCGACTCCCGCCGGCTCCACTGGGCGCCCCCCCCCCGCAATGGGGGGGGGGGCGGGTTTTTTGCCCCGCCACCGCCGCCCCCCCCCGGCCCGCCCGCGCCCCCCCCGGGGG
>JADGGV010000578.1 GCA_019689775.1 Gemmatimonadota bacterium | reverse complement strand
CCCCTGACGCGAAGCCGTTCCCGCTCCCGGGAACCCCGCGTACCCCGGCGTCCAAAGCCCCGCCCTTCATCGCCCCGCGTACTTCGGCCGATGGAACAGAAACCCCTGCGTGAGGTGCACGCCGAGATCGCGCACCGTCTCGAACTCCTCCCTCCGCTCGACCCCCTCCGCGATGACCTGCGCGCCCTGGCCCTCGGCGAAGGAGACCAGCGTCTCGACCAGGTTCTGCTTCAGGAAGTTCGTGTCGATGTTGGAGATGAGCGAGATGTCGAGCTTGATGTAGTCCGGGGCGAGGTTCGCGATGGAGCCCAGGCCGGCGTAGCCGCTGCCGGCGTCGTCGACGGCGAAGCGGAAGCCGCGCTCGCGGAACGTCGCCAGATACTCCTGGAAGCGCGGGTAGTCCTTGATCGCGGTGCGCTCGGTGATCTCCAGCACGACGTGGCCCGGGTCGGCGATCCCCATCTCGGCGGGATCCATGTCCCGGAACGTCGGGTCGTCGAAGTCGTGCGGGTCGACGTTCAGGAACAGGTACTGCCCGTCCTTCAGCTCGATGCCGGAGATCGCGCGCTGCCGCAGCAGCCGGCCCAGCTCCCAGAGCAGGTTCGCCTCCTCGGCGACCTCGAAGAGGACCTCGGGGGAGCGCAGCTCCTTCCTCACGCCGCGGGCGAGCGCCTCGTAGCCGTAGACCTGCTCCGTCGCGGTGACGATGATCGGGTGGTACTCGATGAAGACCGCACCCTCGCGCAGCGTCGCCTTCAGGTCCGAGACCTTGCGCGCACGCTCCCACTCCTCCGCGCCGCGCGCCGCCCGCTCCGCCTCGCGCAGCCCCCGGTAGATCAGCCGCTCCGTGCGGATCTTCGGGTTCCGGAAGATCGTCGCCGCACCCACGTAGATCCCGCACAGCGCCGCGATCTCCTCCCCGTGCACGTCCTCCACCCGCGCGCGCAGGAAGTCCTCGAGCCGCTGCGACAGCGCCTTCAGCCGCTGCTCCGCCACCTCCGGCGCCGCCGCCACCTGCGTCAGCAGGATGAAGTCGTCGTCCGCGATGTGCGAGACCATCATCAGGTTCTCGGCCGCGGCGTGCTCCCGCTCGTAGAACTCCTTGACGGCCTGCGCCGTCGTCTCCAGCACGTCGTCCAGCTTCTGCCAGCCGTAGATCTCCTCGATCTTCTCGTACCACACGAAGTGGATGTAGAGCAGCGTCAGCTCGCCACGGCGCTCCAGCAGCTCCCGCGCCTGCTCCATCATCACCGGCAGCGTCGGCAGCCCCGTCAGCTTGTCGTAGAGCAGCTCCTCGTACCGCAGCAGCTCCGCCCGCTGCGCGTTGCGCCGCGGCGCCGCCACCGCCGTCACCCGCTCGCGCGCCAGGTTGACCCGCAGCGCCAGCTCGTCAGCCGTGATCGGCAGCAGCACCCACTCGTCCGTATCCGCCAGCGCCGCCGCCTCGCACTCCGCCCGCTCGTGGCACGCCACCACCAGCGCCGCGCCCGTGGCCCGCGCCATCTGCCGCACGCGCGCCAGGTTGTCGTCCGGGTCATACTCCAGGACGACGACGTCGAAGCGGCCCTCCGTCGGCGTCGCCCCCTCCAACGACGGCACCGCCTCCCGGACGGCCAGCTCCGCGCCCGTGCGCTCCGCCAGCTCCGTCAGGCCCCGGCGCAGCCCCGGGTCCCGCACGCGGGCCAGGATCCTCACGCCGGTCGCTCCAGCGCCTTCAGATTCCGCTCCACCCGCCGACCCAGTTCCTCCAGCCGGATCGGCTTCACGATGTAGTCGTCCGCGCCGGAGCGCAGCCCCTCCTGCTTGTCCGTGAAGTCGCTCCGCGCCGTCAGCATCACGATCCGCACCCTCCCGAACTCCGGGTGGTTCTTCACCACGCGCGCCACCTCCCAGCCGTCCATCCCCGGCATCATCACGTCCAGCAGGATCAGCCCCGGCCGAACCTCCTCCAGCTTCGACAGCGCCTCCCGCCCATCCAGCGCCGTCGCCACCCGGTAGCCGTGCGCCTGGAGGTACGTCCGCACGATGTCCAGCGAGTTCGGGTCGTCGTCCACGACCAGGATCGGTACATCCTTGATGTCGGCTCCCACGGTCGCTCGAGCCCTTCCGGTTCGGGGTCGCCGGGCATTCCCACCGGCTCCGGCCGCGGAGCCGCCGCCCCCCCCCCCCCCCCCCACGCGGTCGCGCACAAGGTCCGAAAAGACCGCCGCCGGCGCAGCTCCGCAAGTGCGCCCGCGCGCACCGGCGCAACGCCTTGTCAGACCAAAGCTTCAATCTGGGAGACGGGCAAGAAACAAGCCGAGGTGGGGAGCCGAGGGTCGGCAGCGGGTGCGACCTCGGGGGCGGGAGATGACCGCCACCGACCCTCGACGCGGTGTGGTCCGCAACCCCGTGGGAGCACGAACCAACGCCGACCCGCTGCAAGGCAAGCGCGGGGCCGTTCCACGCCCGCGAGAAAATCGTTGTGGCACAACGACTTCCGTACGGCGCCCCGCGCGCCCCCGTGGGGCACATCTCCCCAGCCGCCCGAAAAGCGCGGAGCGGCGCGGAGAAATTGGGGGTGTGGCAAAACGCTACAGCAGTGCGGCGGGGAGGGACAGCTTACCGCGGGCGCGCGGCCGGCGGG
>JADGGV010000577.1 GCA_019689775.1 Gemmatimonadota bacterium | reverse complement strand
GTTCTGCGCGGCCCCGACCGCCACCACGATCAGCGACAGCCCGCCCCGCCGCGTCCCCGCCAGCCACGCCCCGGCCACCGAGCCCAGCGCGACCAGCACGCCGACGACCGGGACCCCGAAGCGCCCGGGCCACGTCGAAAAGCTGAAGGGGAGCTCGCGAACCTCGTACCCGAGGCCCTCGAGCTCCCCCCGCAGGTGGGCGCTGACCCAGGCCGCGCCCGCCGTCCCCGTCAGCCGCGGCCGCGCCAGCTCCGCGATCGTCTCACGGATCTCGGTCTGCTCCCGCGCGTCCGCCGCCCGCGCCCGCCCCGCGATGTCCTCCATGCCGAACCGCATACGGCCCCGCTCTCCGACCGACGCGCATCCCGCCTACTCCGGCAGCAGTCCCGCGGCTTGCATCACCCGGGCCACCTGGGCGCGCTCCTTCTCCGCCAACGCCTTCAGCGGCGCCCGCGGCGGGCCGCCCACGTAGCCGATCCGCTCCAGCGCCGCCTTCAGCCCCGGCGCCCCGAACGGCGCCACCACCTCCCGGTGCACCGGCGCGATCCGTTCCTGGAGCTGCCCCGCACGCTGCGCGTCGCCGGATCGGAAGCACCGCACGATCTCCGCGCACAGCGCCGGCGCCAGCAGCCCGACCGCGATGATCCCGCCCGCGGCTCCCAGCTCGAGCGCCGTGTACAGCAGCGCGCCATTCCCCACGAACAGCGCGCACTCCCGCCCGCACGCCGTCGTATACTCGGCGAAGCGCTTCACGTCCCCCGACGAGTCCTTCAGCCCGCGGATGTTCGGGTGCCGCGCCAGCTCCCCGACCAGCCCCGGCTCCAGCGTCACCTTCGCGTACTTCGGGATGTGATACAGGATCACCGGCACGGGAGAGGCGTCCGCCACGGCCAGGAAATGGTCCCGCAGCGCCGCCGCCGAGAGCGCGGGGCCGAAGTACGGCGGCGCGTGCACCAGCACCGCATCCGCGCCCGCCTCCGCCAGGCGCTGCGCCTGCCGCACCGTCGCCCGCGTCGACTCCGCGCCCGCCCCGGCCACGAGCGGCAGCCCGCCCGGCATGACGTCCCGCACCATCGCCGTCAGCCGGAGCTTCTCCTCCTCGTCCAGCAGCATCCCCTCGCCCGTCGAGCCGAAGAGCACGATCCCATCGATCGGCTCGGCCGTCCAGCGACGGATGTTCTCGCGCATGCTGACCGGCGCCACCTCGCCGGTCACCGGATCGAACGGCGTCGTGACCGGGATCAGCACCCCGCTCAGCCAGTCCTGGAATTCAGGCAAGGGTCCTCATCTGGAGTTCGAAGTCCGAGGGATTGTTGGCGGCGCTCTTCGCCACGTCGAAGGCGACCAGGTCCTGCTTCACCAGGTCCATCAGGTGCTGGTCGAACGTCTGCGACCCGTACTGGAGCCGCCCCTCCGCGATCAACTGGTAGGCGTCCACGCCGCTGTCCGGATCGCGGATCGCGTCCCGGATCGCCGGCGTCACCACCATCACCTCCACGGCCGGCACGCGACCCCGCCCATCCTTCCGCGGCAGCAGCCGCTGGCTGATCACCGCCACGAGCGTCTCGGCGAGCCGCATCCGCACCATCGGCTGCTCGTGCGGCGGGAAGACCGACACCAGACGCGAGATCGTCTGGAGCGCGTTCGGCGTGTGCAGCGTCGACAGCACCAGGTGCCCGGTCTCCGCCGCCTTCAGCGCGGTGTCGATCGCGTGGATGTCGCGCATCTCGCCGACCAGGATGACGTCCGGGTCCTCGCGCAGCGCCGCCCGCAGGCCGCCCTCGAACGACTCCGTGTCCGTGCCGATCTCCCGCTGCGTGATCGAGCTCATGTGGTCCCGGTGCAGGAACTCGATCGGGTCCTCCAGCGTGATGATGTGCTTCTGCTTCGTCGCGTTGATGAACCCGACGATCGAGGCCAGCGTCGTGCTCTTCCCCGAGCCCGTGATCCCGGTCACGATCACGAAGCCCCGCTCCGCGTGCGCGATCCGCTCCAGCACCTTCGGCAGCCGCAGCTGCTCGAACGTCGGGATCTCGATCGGGATCACGCGCATCACGATCATCAGCGAGCCGCGCTGCCGCAGGATGTTCACGCGGAAGCGGCCCAGCCCCGGCGCGCCCCAGGAGCAGTCGTAGTCGGTCAGCTCGTCGATCCGGTCCCGGTCTCGCTGGTGCGGGATGAGCTGCATCGCGATCTGTCGGACCTGCTCCGGCGACAGCCGCTGCTGCGACAGCGGCACCAGCTCGCCGAACACGCGCGCACGGATGTAGTCGCCCGTCTTCAGGTGCAGATCGGAGGCGCCGCGCTGGATCGCGGCCTTGAAGATCTCGATCATGAATCGCGCAGATGGATGCTGCGGGGAGGCCCCGGGGAGGCGCGGAGTACGGCAATATAGCGGCCGCTCCGCCCGCCGGCCACTCCCACGCCGCGCGCACGCGCGCACCGGGCGGGTGGGACGAGGAGGGACGACCGCGCGGCGCACTCAGTCGTTCAGCCGCCGCAACTCCTTGAGCAGCAACGTCTTGTCCTTCGTCCGCGCATCCACGACCTTGATCGCGCGCGCCGGCTGACCCGCCGCGACCACGCCGGGCGGGATGTCGCTCGTCACCACCGCCCCCGCGGCGACCACGCTCCCCCGC
>JADGGV010000576.1 GCA_019689775.1 Gemmatimonadota bacterium | reverse complement strand
ACGCCGCCGAGGGAGTCGGGGGGTGTGAGAGGGCGGACGAGCGGGAGAGACGGCCTCGCGGAGGACACGCATGCGGGTACGGGAGGTCCCGGGCTCGGCGGAGGCGGCCGGTCCGACCACCGAGGCCGCGCCGCCGGAGAGCGCGCTGCCTCGCGATACGACGCCGACGTGGGAGCTGGAGATGCTCATCTCCGGCGCGGTCGTGTTCGGGCTGCTCCAGCTCCCCGGCGTCGTGGACGGCGTGTACGATCGGCTCTACCCCCGGCTCGGTGCGGACCCGCAGTACGCGCTGCGCCTCGGCTACGTCTACCTGAAGACGATCCTGTTCGCGCTGATCATCGCCTTCCTCGTGCACCTGGCGGCGCGGGCGTACTGGGTGGCGCTCGTCGGCGTGCGCTCCGTGTTCCGCGGCGGCGTGCGCTGGGAGCGGAGCCGGCTCGGCCCCATCACGCGGCAGGTGTGGCAGGAGCGGATGCCGTCGCTCGAGACGACGATCGAGCGCTTCGACAACTTCTCGAGCACGGTGTTCGCCGTCTGCTTCTCCGTCGTCTGGCTGCTCCTGTTCTCCGTGCTGGCGCTCGCGGTCGCCGGCGGGATCGGGTACGGCGTGTCGCGGCTCGCGGGCGTCGACCTCGCGATCCCCGTCGTGCAGGGGCTGATCGCGGCGCTGCTGCTGGTCCCGGCGGCCACGCGCACCGTGGATCGGCGCCTGGGCGCGCGGCTGCGTCCCGGCGGGATTGCATGGCGGATGCTCCACCGCGCCGCGCGGGCACAGTACTGGTCGATGGGGTGGGAGCTGTTCGGGCCCGCGTTCCAGACGCTCGTCACCGGCCGGCGCAGGCGGGCCGTCTACGTCGCGCTCGTCGGCGGCCTCGGCGCCTGCCTCGCGCTCTCCTTCCTGAGCATCATGCTGCGGAGGCAGGAGATCTCGCTCGCGAGCTACGACGCGCTCCCGTCCGGCGCGGGGAGATACGTCGTCGACTACCGCTACTACGCCGACCAGCGCACGCCCGGGGATCGCTCCACGACGCTGCCGTCGATCCAGTCCGACATCATCCGCGATCCGTATCTGAGGCTGTTCGTCCCATACCGGCCCTCGCGGGATGACGCGGCGCTCGCCGCGAGCTGTCCGGGGCTCCGTGCCGGCGCCGCGGGCCAGACGGGCAGCTCGGCGCCGGCCGATGGAGCCGCGGCCCGCGTGCTCGCCTGCCTGGCGCGCATCCACGCCGTCACCGTGGATGGGCGGCCGCTGGACGCACTGGAGTTCCGGTTCTACACGGAGCCGGGAACCGGCGTGCGCGGGACCCTCGGGTACATCCCGACCGCGGGCCTGTCGCAGGGCGGGCACGTGCTGAGGGTGCGGATGGGGGAGGGTGAACCGCCGGTGGAGATCCCGTTCTGGATCTGAGGGCTTCGCGATCGGGTGGTGGTCGGGGTTCGCGGCGTGGGATCCGCGCCGGGAACGGAATGTTAATTAGACAGGATGAACAGGATAACATCTGATAACGGATTTTCACAGTACACGGTCTGTTCCGCATCAAGCTATTTGTTGTAAGCAATTATTCATCATTTAATACATCCTTGATGTCATATCGGTATAACACAAACTCCTGCGCCGTACTCCAATCCGTTATCAGATTTGATCCTGTTCATCCTGTCTAATATTACTTTCTGTTCTCTCCTCCTAGCCTTTCCGCCGGACTTCGAGCCATCCCAACCCCGATCCTGTCGCGCAAGGCCGCGCTGCCGGTGAGCGGCGGGTGGACGGCCGCTGCCCGGAGAGCGAGTGTCCGCCCGCGTCCTGCGACCATCGCGGCGCCCGCGACGCGGCGGCCCGCGACGCGGCGGGGGGCGCGGGCGCGGGGCCTCCCGGGGCTCGCCGGGCCGCTCGCCGCATACGGCGGCGGCACCCGTCGATCCACCGCCATTATCCGCGCGCAGCGCGTCGATGATCGCCCGTCCCGGGCTCGCGTGTTACTATTCCGGGCGGGGCGCCGGCGGGGTGGCCGGCGCGCGGCGCGGGAGGCCCGATGGCGTGTTACGCACGGCGGTTTTCGACGCTGCTGGGGGACATGGCGGCGCTGGTGGACGCGGATGGCGCGCTGCGCGCGCTGACGTTCTGCCGGGGCCGGCGGCGCGATGCGGGGGCGCGGGAGCTGGCGTCGGGCGAGGAGGTGGTGTGGGATGGGGCGCGGGCGGCGGCGGTCGTCGCGCAGCTCGAGGAGTACTTCCGTGGTGAGCGGCGCGAGTTCGACCTACCGCTGGCGCCGCGGGGGACGGCGTTCCAGCAGCGGGTGTGGGCGGAGCTGCGCAAGGTGCCGTACGGCGCGACGATCAGCTACGGCGAGCTGGCGGAGCGGCTGGGGCTGCGGGGCGCGACGGCGGCGCGGGCGATCGGGCGCGCGAACGCGACGAATCCGATCGCGATCGTGGTGCCGTGCCACCGGGTGATCGGCGCGGACGGCGCGCTGACGGGGTACGCCGCGGGGCTGGACCTGAAGGCGAAGCTACTGGCGCTGGAGGGCGTGCCGCTGGCGCCGCACGGGCGTGCGGCGGCGCCGCGCCGGGGCGGTCGGAGCGCCCGGGGGCGGCGGAGCGCGCCGGAGCAGCCGGACCTGTTTGCGGCGGGCGGCGTGGTGGTGGGCGGGGG
>JADGGV010000575.1 GCA_019689775.1 Gemmatimonadota bacterium | reverse complement strand
CTGCGACGGGGTGGGGGTCGGCCGGGATCAGAGTCGGCCGAGCGATCTCGCCTCGACCCACCCCTCCGCGCCGTCGGCGGCGCGCACGCGGAGCCACTCGCCGTGGTCTGCGACGACGCGCACGGCCCCGCCCTCCTGGAGCGCGGCCACGCGCTCAGCGTGGCGGTTCGGGGCGGCGAGGAGCGGCGCGTCCTTCGGCCGGACGATGGCGGTCGCGGGCGCGTAGCGGGCGGCGCCGCCGAGAGCCGCGGCCGCGAGCGCGACGACCAGGGTGCCCGCGGCGGCGAGACGCAGTCGCCGGCGGCGTGCGGCGATCGCGCCCGCGAGCGCGAGCCCACCGACGACCCAGAGCGCCGTGCCCAGGAGCACGAGCTCGTCGTCCGTGAGCGGGACGAGCGGGCCCGCCGCGTCGACGGCCGCGGGATCGGCGCCGGCGACGCGGAGGTTGCGGCGCACATCGCCGGCGCGCGGCTCGAGCCGGAGCGCGCGCAGCCACGCCCAGATCGCGTCACCGCGCGCGCCGGTGCGGTAGAACGCGTTCCCCAGGTCGTACCAGGCGGCGGCGTCCGCCGGGTCGGCGCGGACCGCGGCCGCGAAGCGGGCGACGGCGTCGCCGTAGCGGCCGGCGGCGTACGCCTGCACGCCGGCGCGGAAGTCGTCGGCGCCAGGCGCGGGCGCCGCCGCGCCCGCGCGCGGCAGGGCGAGCGCCGCGAGCACGACGGCGCCGGCCACGACGGACCCCCTCCGGCGGCGCTCCCCCGCCGGCGCCGGATCGAGGCCGCGGAGCGCGTCGACGAGCGCGTCGAGGAGCGCGAGCCGCTGCGCGGGCTCGGGCGGCGCGGGGATGTAGCGCACCTCGACGATCCGCTCGAACAGCGCGGCGAGCTGGTCGGCGCGCTCGTCGCCCGCGCCGGCGGCGCGGAGCGCCTCCCCGAGGCGGGAGAGCGGCACCGTGCGGAGCGCCGGCGCCGCCAGGCGGTCCGCCAGCTCCTCGCGACCGAAGCGCTCGAGGTCGGCGAAGAACGCGGCGTCGGCCGGGTCGGCGGCGCGCGCGCGCAGCGCGGCGACCGCCTCGGCGGCGCCGGGTCCTCGGCGGGGCGCCGGGCGCCGCGCGCCGCGCCGGCGGCGCAGCAGCAGCGCGGCGAGGAGCGCGGCCAGCGGCGTCGTCGCCACCGCGGCGAACGCGGGGGAGCGCAGCCAGCCGGCGCGCACGCCGGAGCCGGGCCGCGTGCGCAGCGGCTCGAGGTCGGCCGGGCGCGGCCCCTCGGCCGTCACCGGCGCCCGCGGGCCGCCCACGCGCAGCTCGAGCGGCGCCGTCCGCGTCGTCGCGTACTGGCGGCGCGCGGGGTCGAAGTAGCCGATCTCGACGGGCGGGATGCGCACCAGGCCGCCGGTCTGCGGGACGAGCACCCAGACGAACCGCTTCGTCCCGCCGACGACCGCCCCGTCCGTGTTCAGTTGCGCGTCCTCCGACGGCGGGTACACCTCGACGCCCGGGATCTCCGGGAGGTGAGGCGGCGGGATCTGCTTGATGTTGCCGACACCGGTCACCTCGAGCACGAGCGTCGTCGCCTCGCCGCGCGCGACGGACTCCGGCTCCAGGTGCGCCCGCGCGGCGTAGGCGCCGACCGCGCCGTTGAAGCTCGCCGGGCGCCCCTCGGTCGGGAGCGGGCGGACCACGACGGCCAGCGAGTCGCCGTGCAGCTCGCGGCTCTCCGCGCCGCCCAGGAAGCCCCGGCGGACGGCGTACGTGAGCCCGGCGCCCGGGATCCAGTACCGGCCGGGGCTCAACGGGAAGAAGGCGCGCCGGAACGTCTGCACCTCGAAGAGGCGCCCGCGCACCGTGCGGAAGTCGAGCGGGTCATGGCTCGGGACGTCGTAGACCCAGAAGCCGCTCGCGCTCGGCGCGCGATATTGCGGCGCGGCCGCAAGGCGCGGGCGGACGTCCTCCGAGATCAGCGCGTCGGCGCGCAGCGTGACCTGCTGGCCGACGTACGCGGTGTCGGGCGCGAGCCAGGATTGGAGCAGCACCTCGTCGCCCGGGCCGCCGGAGAGCGAGGTCGGCGCGCCGGCCGGCGGGCGCGCCGGCCCGGGCGCCGCGGCCACCCCGCCCACGACGCGCAGCGTGAGGGGCTGCGTCCGGTAGACGACGCCGTCGACCTGGACCGCGACCGGCGGGATCCGGAACTCTCCGGCCCGCGACGTCGCGAGCGTGATCTGGCGGCGCAGCGTGCGCTGGCGGCCGCCGGGGATCGAGAAGGAGAACTGGCTGAACTCGCTGGTGCCCGCGATCTCCAGGCCGTCCGGGAGGCGGGGCGTCTCGATCGCCGTGGGCTCCGCACCCGACGTCTGGACCAGGATCTCGAGCGTGACCTCGTCGCCCGCGCGGACGGCCGGCGCCGACAGGCTCGCGCCGACGCGCGCCCGCGCCTGCGCCGCCAGCGCCGCCGGCAGCAGCGCCAGGACCAGGGCGACGAGGGCGCGGCGCATGTCACCAATCCCGCGCCACCGGCAGCTCCCGGCGACCCTGCTTCACCCGGTCGCGATAGAGCTGCCGCTCGTCCTGCTCGGCGGCGCTCAGGATGCGGTCCGCCTGCGCCTGCGTCATCGGGGTGCGGTTCGACTGCGCGCCCTGATCGTCACCGCTGCTC
>JADGGV010000574.1 GCA_019689775.1 Gemmatimonadota bacterium | reverse complement strand
CCCGACATCCGCCCGCTCGAGCGCCGGATTCGCCGCCAACACCGCGTCCGCCAGCACGTCGGCGAGCGGACACGCCGGCACCGGCAGGTACGCCTCCAGCAGCCCCAGCGCCTCGGCCGTGAGCGCCACCCGCTCCGGCGACGTCTCGCCGTCGCGCGCCCGGAACAGCAGCCGTGGGTCGAACCGCAGCGCCCCGCCCAGCGACCGCGTCACGCCGAGGAGCCGCTCGCCACCGATCTCCACCGCCGCCACCACGAGCGCCTGCCCGCGCTCGACCCGCCGCTCCGTCACCTTGGAGCGCGACTTCCGGATCGCGGCGCCGAGTCCCTCCCGCCAGGCGAAGAACAGCGCCTTCCGCAGCGGGCGCCGGTACTTCGCCGCGAAGTGCCGCTCGAACGCACCCGGCGCGAGGCGGCGCTCCGCCACCACCGACGGTGTCAGGAAGCCCCGGTCTCCAGCCATGTTCCCGCGGCCAGCGCCCGCGCCGCCCGGAGCGTCGCGCGCGAGGACGCCGCCAGCTCGGCCAGCGGAATCGGCCACGCGCCGCCCTCGCGCACCGCTGCGAGGAAGCGCTCGATCTCGGCCGCGTGGCCCTTGTCCTGGGTCCCCCGCCACCGCTCGCGCCGCGCGCCCCAGAACTCCGCGCGCCGGAAGTCGTCGATCACCGCCGTGGCGCCGCCCGCGAACACCTCGACGCGCTCCTTCCCCGCCCGCGGGTGCCCGCTCGAGGTGTACAGCACCGTCGCCAGCGATCCCGCGGCGTAGCGCACCGTCACGACCACGTCGTCCGCGGCCTCGCGGGAGCCGTCCATCCCCGGCGACGCCGTCGCCGACACCGCCACCGGCGGCTCGCCCACGAGGAACGTCGCCAGGTCGATGAAGTGGCACCCCTCGCCGATCAGCCGGCCGCCCCCGGACTCCGGGTCGCGCAGCCACGCGTCGCGCGGGAGGTAACCGGCGTTCACCCGGATGTGAACGATCCGCGGGCCGGCGCACCGCGCTAGCCGCTGACGCACGAACGCCGTCGCCGGCGCGAACCGCCGGTTGAAGCCCACCATCAGCGGCGCAGTCGAGCGCGCCGCCGCAGCCAGCACGTCGTCCAGCGACGCCTCGTCGAGCGCCAGCGGCTTCTCCACGAACGTCGCCTTCCCGGCCCGCAGCGCCGCCGCGGCCAGCGCCGCGTGCTCCGCGTGCCGCGTCGCGATCACGACCGCATCGATCTCCGGATCCGCGAGGATCTCATCGGTCGAGGCGGCCAGGTACTCGAAGCCGTACCGCTCGCCGGCACTGCGCGCGCTCAGCCCGCCGGCCGTCGCGATCGCCCGCAGCGTCGCGCCGTGGCGCGCCAGCGCCGGGACGAGCGTGCCGGTCGCGAAGCTCCCCGCGCCGATCAGCCCGACGCGCACCTGCCTCCGCCCCGTCCCCGCCGCGCGCGGCGGCGCGAGCACGATGCGGCGCGGCTCCAGCGTCGCCTCCGCCGGGTACTCCAGCACGACCCCCAGCGCGCGCCGCCCCTCGGCGCCGCCCAGCAGCGCGTAGGCGCGCTCCGCCTCGGCGAACGGGAAGCGGTGCGTGATCAGCTCGTCGAGCACCACCGCGCCGGCCTGGAGCAGCCGGAGGAACTCCTCCAGGTTCCGCCGCTCCGTCCAGCGCACGTAGCCGATCGGGTAGTCGTGCCCCTTCTCCTCGTACGCGACGTCGTAGCGCCCCGGGCCGTACGAGCGTGAGAGCCGCAGCTCCAGCTCCTTCAGGTACCACTCGTTGCGCGACGGTCGCGTCGGCACCGCCCCGACCACCACCACCCGCCCGCGATCCCGGGCCAGCGCCCCCGCGAGCTGGACCGGATCGTCGCTCGACGTCGCCGCCGTGATGATCGCCGCGTCCACGCCCACACCGCGGGTCAACGCGCGCACCGGCCCGACCACGTCCTCGCCGCGCAGGAACGCATGCGCGCCGTGCCGGCCCGCCAGCTCGACCCGCCCCGCATCGACATCGACGGCGACGACGTGTGCGCCCGCCGCCCGCAGCAACTGCACCGTGAGCTGCCCCAGGAGTCCCAGGCCCACCACGGCCACGGCCTCGCCCAGGCGGACGTCCGCCTGCCGCACGCCGTGCAGCGCGATCGCGCCCAGCGTCGCGAACGCCGCCGCCTCGAACGCGACGCCCGGCGGGATCGGAACGACCAGGTTCTTCGGCACCCAGACGCGCTCCGCGTGGTTCGCGTAGCCCGCGCCGGCGCACGCCACGGCGTCGCCTACCTGGGCGCCGTCCACCCCTTCGCCGACCGCCTCCACCACCCCGGCGCAACTGTAGCCCAACGGCGAGAGCCGCGAGAGTTGGCTCCGCACCTTCCGGTACGCGTTGGCGACCCCCTCCCTGCGCGCCGTGTCCAGCACCCTCTTCACCTGGTCCGGGCGCTCCCGCGCCTTCCCGAGCAGCGACTTCTTCCCCAGCTCGAGCTTCATCCGCTCGGTCCCGGCGCTGATCACGGACGCGCGCGTCCGGACCAGCACACCCCCCGGCCGAACCAGCGGCGCCGGCACCTCCACGAGCCGAAGCGTCCCCGACGCCATGTCCTGCGCGAGCTGCCTCACGCCCCCGCCTCCCCCGCCGGCACCTCCGCCTCGACCACGGCCAGCTCCGCAAGCGCCCGCAG
>JADGGV010000573.1 GCA_019689775.1 Gemmatimonadota bacterium | reverse complement strand
GGACGGGGGCGGGTGCGGGGGTGCTACGGTCGCGCGGGTAGGACGGCGTCAGCGCGGCGACGACGAGATGAGCGTGACCATCGTGAGCGTGCTCCCTGCCCGCCGCGCCAGCGACGCGCCGAGGGCGTAACTGCCGAGCTCGATGCCGAACCCGCCGGCGACCTCGGCGCCGCCGGTGACGTAGGCGGCGCCGGCGCGCAGCGGGAGCCAGGCGACGGGGCGGAACTCGGCGCCGACGCCGGCGTGCGTCCTCGGGTCGATGTCGAGGCCGCCGTCGCCGAGGCGCCGACGGACGTCGGCGTCGACGCGGAGGCGGGGCGTCGATCGGAACGCGACGCCGGCGGAGAGCACGGGCTCGAAGCCGAGGTCGAGCACCTCCCGGCGGAGCGCGGCCGGCGCCGCGGAGAAGGGGCGCTCGTCGTCGAAGTCGGCGGACGCGCTGGAGTCGGCGGCGAAGAAGGCGTGGGCGGAGCGGTAGCGCAGCCGGTCCTCCTTCCACCGGAACGAGTTCGCCAGGTTGCGCAGCGTCACGCCCGCGGTCCAGTGCGCCTTCTGCCACGCGGCACCGAGGTCGAGCCCGAAGCCGGCGCCGTTGTCGAACCGGCTCGTCGAGTCGGTGGTGATGACGGGGAAGTCGACCGTGGCCTGGAGCGGGTCGGCGTCGAAGCGGCTGCCGTTGTCCTTCCCGTAGGCCAGGACGTGGCCGAGCGTGTACTTCGCCGTGACGCCGAACGCCAGGCGTCCGGCGTTGCCGGCGGAGAGGCCGTGCCCGAACGCGAGCGCGGCGGTCGAGGTCCAGGCGCCGGCGATGCGCGAGTCCGCGAGCGTGAGGTCGCGCGGCGTGCCGTCCGCGCCGGCGTTGCCGAAGAGGATCAGCTCGGCGGCGTCGGCCGAGACGTCGGCGAGCGCGCGGGCGGACGTCGAGAGCTGGAAGCCGATCGAGCGCACCTGGACCGAGACGATCGACAGGTCGGCGCCGGCGCTACCGTGCTCGCGCCCGGCCGCGCGGATCCGGTCGAGCCACCCGTGCCGCACGCCGCGGGGCACGTCCGCGCCGGCGAAGTCGGCGAGGTCGCCGGGCCCGACCGGCGCGAGGCCGGCGCTGCCGCGCGCCGCAAAGACCGCGCCCGACGCCGGCGGATTCCCGTGCAGCCCCAGGTTCGCCGGGTTCCACGCCGTCGCGTCGTAGCCGCGCGCGGCGGCGGTCAGGTTCTCTGCCATCCCGAGCGCCGCCGTGCTCGCGCTCGGGAGCTGGGCGACCGCCGGCGTGGCCGCCAGGACGATGGCCACGAGCGCGGCCAGGAGTGGTTGCGCCCCGCGGGGCCGCAGGTCGTACAGCGCCATGTCACGGCTCCTTCGCCCCGAGGACAAGCTCCAGCGTCGTCGTGATCGTGACGGTTTGCGATGGCGTGACCAGGACCGGCGCCGACGAGGACATCGTCCCCGTCGCCGACAGCGTCACGTCCGGCCGGCCGAGCATCGAGCGCAGCTCGGCCTGCGTCAGCTCCACCCGCTCCGTCGTCGTCCCGACGCGCAGCGCGACCGGCCTCGTGATCGGCGACGCACCCGGCGCCGTGATCCGCAGCGTCATCGCGCCCGTCGCCCCGTCGAACGGGTTGGTGATCCCGAGCACCAGCGCGCCGCCGTGCACGCGCTCCGTCACCGAGGCGTCCAGGCCGTCCAGCCCGAGCGCGAGCGTCGGCGCCGACACCGGCCGGTTCGCCAGGTCCACCCGCGCGTCGGCCAGCCGGATGTCCGGCGCCGCCGCGCTCACCGTCAGACGCTCCGCCGGGTCCAGCGTCACCAGTCCGCCGGCCGGCGAGGTCAGGACGAGGCGCACGCTCAGCGGCCCGCTGACCGGCGCCGCCGCCAGCGGCAGCGTGCGGTTTAGCGTCGAACCGGACGGGAACGGCGTCGTCGCCCCGTCCTCCGTCGCACTCGCCAGCACCGCCCCGCCCGCGCTCACCGTGATCGTCATCGTGCCGTACACGCCGCCGGCCGGACGCAGCGGGTCGAACGAAAAGCCGTTCGTCGCGCTGACGACGACGGTCCCGCCGGCCACCGTCGCCGACGCCACCCCGGGCGGGAGCGCCAGGCTCGATCCCAGCGTCGCCGTGAAGGCCGGCTTCGGCACGATCACGCCGCGCACCGGCGGGCACGCGCCGCCGCACACCTCCGCGAGCGACGTCGAGAACGTCGCCGGCGCCAGGTCGAGCTGGAACGCGGAGCCGTCCGTCGTCGCGCGCAGGCCCGCCGGGAGGAGCTGCGCCACGGAGACGGACGCGCCCTTGACGGGCACGACCCACGTCGTGTCCCAGTGCGGGAGGTCGGTCGGGACGGCGCACGCGGCCAGGAACGCGGCCAGCGGCGCAATGCCGCCGAGGACGCGGTGCGCGCCGCCGTGCCGGCGCCGGGTGCGGAGGGACATCGTCGTCATTCGACCGCGTTTCGAGACTCGCCCGGGAACCGCCGTGCGGGGTGCACCGGCGCGGGTGGGCGTCCCCTCAAGTTCTCGACCGGCGCGCGCGGCGGCGGCGGCGCGGCTCGCCGGCGGGCGTGTACGGCGGCGTAATATAATGCAATGACAGGAGATACGCTGGTGTCGCGAGCGCGGCGGGGGGGGGCCCCCCCGGCCCCCCCGCGCCGGGCGGCGCCCCC
>JADGGV010000572.1 GCA_019689775.1 Gemmatimonadota bacterium | reverse complement strand
GGGCGGCCATCGCCCCCCGCCGCGCGGCGGGGGGGGCGGAGCGCCGCCCGCGCGCCCCGAGCGCAATCGGAGTGCCAGCCGGGGCTAGGTCTCGTCCTCTTCCGGGATCGGCTCGTACTCGGCGCCGCCGCTGCCCGCGGCGCCGAACATCGGCGCGGTGAACTTCCCCTCGGTGGTGCGAGGTGGGAGGCGCCCGGCGCTCGCGCCGGTGCGGGAGAGGTAATGCTCCGGCTTCTGGCGGAAGCGAGCGGCGCACGCCTCGGAGCAGAAGTAGAGGGTCTCGCCGCCGTGGTCTTCGCGGGCGGCGGCCGTGTCCGCGTCGATGATCATGCCGCAGACGGGGTCGGTGACCTGGCGCATGTGTCGTCCTCCGGCTAAGGGTGCCGGAGGGAGCGGTTCAAGTACCGTTCCGTTGGGCCAGCCGTGCGCGAAGCGTGCGTGCGCGCGGCGCGGCAGCGGAGCCGATCGAGAGGGGGCACGGGCATGAGAAGGGAGGCGTGGGGCGCAGCGCTCGGGGCGTTGCTGGCGGCGGCGTGGGGTGGTGCGGCGGCGGCGCAGACGCCGCAGGTGCCGGCGCGGCTCGTGACGCCGCCGTCGTTCGACAGCGCGGTGGCGCGCGGGACGCGGACGCAGACGGGCGAGCCGGGTCCGCGCTACTGGCAGAACGGGGCGGATTACGACATCACGGCGGAGGTCACGCCGGCGGACTCGATACTGCGCGGCTCGGAGCGGGTGACGTACCACAACCGCTCGCCGGAGGTGCTGCGCGCGGTCGTATTCCATGTGTACCAGAATCTGTTCGCGCCGACGGGCGCGCGGGAGACGCCGACGCCGGGCGTGACGACCGGGATGGTGCTGGAGGAGGTGCGGGAGAACGGCCGGGTGGTCGCGCTTCCCGACAACCTGGTCGGCGAGAGCCGGGACTCGACGGGCGCGCGCGTCTACGGCACGCTCCTGGTCGTGCCGCTGGCGACGCCGCTCGCGCCGGGCGGCACGGCGAGGTTCGACATCCGCTGGCACTTCAAGATCCCGGGCGCCTGGGCGCCGCGGATGGGGATGCAGGACTCGACGACCGGCCAGATCGCGCAGTGGTACCCGCAGATCGCGGTGTTCGACGACGTGCGCGGGTGGGACGCGCAACAGTACACGGGGACGGGCGAGTTCTACCTGGACTACGGGCGCTTTCGCTACAGCGTGACGCTGCCGGCCGGCTTCATCGTCGGCGGCACGGGGACGCTCGAGAACCCGGACTCGGTGCTGAACCCGGCGCAGGTCGCGGCGCTGCGGCGGGCGGCGACCGCGACGAACGTGGTGCACGTGCTCGGCCCGGCGCAGTTCGGCGCCGGCCGCGCGACGAAGGGGGCGCCCGGGACGCGGCTCACGTGGACGTTCGCCGCCGACTCGGTGCGCGACGTCGCGTTCTCCTTCAGCGACCACTACCTGTGGGACGCGACGAGCGCGCTGGTCGATCCGGCGACGCGGCGGCGCGCGCTCGTCCAGGTGATGTACCGGCAGGGCGCGCCGCTCTACGACCAGGCGTGGCGGATGGTGCAGTCGGCGCTGGAGTCGTTCTCGCGCCGCCTCGGGCCGTACCCCTACCCGCAGCTCACGCAGACGGAGGGCGGCTCCGGGGGGATGGAGTACCCGATGACCGTCTTCGTGCAGGCGTACCCGGACCCGTACCGGATGGACGAGGTGACGGCGCACGAGGTCGGCCACGAGTGGTTCCCGATGGTGGTCGGCAGCAACGAGACGCGCTACGGCTGGCAGGACGAGGGGCTGAACACGTTCGACACCTTCTTCGCGACCGACGACTTCTACCGCGACACGCTCCAGGGGCGCGGGCTGGAGGAGGCGCACGAGGGCTACCTCGGCTACGTGCGGCGGAGCGAGGAGCCGCTGATCGTGATGTCGCCGGCGAACGCCTTCGGCGTCGAGCCGGAGGCGGACTACAGCGTGGAGGCGTACGACAAGCCGAGCAGCGTGCTGTACGCGCTCCTGGTGACGCTGGGCGAGGAGACGTTCTACCGGGCGTACCGCGAGTACATCCGGCGCTGGGCGTACCGGCACCCGACGCCGTGGGACTTCTTCCACACCATGTCGAGCGTGTCGGGGCGGGACCTGACGCCGTTCTGGTTTCAGTGGTTCTTCACCGACGAGCGCCTCGACCAGGCGGTGCGCGCCGTGCAGCAGGCGGGCGACTCGGTGACGGTGACGGTGGAGAACGTCGGGACGGTCTACGCGCCCGTGGATGTGACCGCGCGGACCGCCGACGGGAAGAGCGTCACCTGGCGGGTCGACGACACGGCGTGGTACTCCGGCCGCACGACGCTGACGACGACGCACGCGGTGCGGGGACGGGTGGTGGAGGTGACGCTGGATGCGGCGCGGAACTACCCGGACGTGAATCGCGCGAACAACGTCTGGCGCGGCGGCCCGTAGCGCCTCGGCGAGAGGCGGGGCGCAGCTTCGCTCCCGCTCCCGGCCGTTGGCGAGGGGCGGCGGGAGCGGAAGCGAAAGCGGGACGGAGCGGGCGGGCGATGCGCGGGGTTCGGCTCAGTCGCCGGCTTCGGCCCGCAGCGCCGCGGCCGGCTCGGCCGGGGCGGGGGCCCGCCCCCCCCCCCCCCCCCCCGCCGGCCCCCCGCCCGCCCCCCCCCCCCCC
>JADGGV010000001.1 GCA_019689775.1 Gemmatimonadota bacterium | reverse complement strand
GCCCGTGGGCGCTCCTCGCCGCGGCCAGCCCGTTCCACGGCCTCCACGCCGCCCTGGCCGCCGCGGCCCGCGCGGCTGTACCCCCGCTCGCCGGCGGCGGCGCCGAGGTGACGGTTACCGCGGCACTTCTCGCGGTTTCACTCGCCGCGTCGCCCCGCCTCCTGCGCCATCTCACCACACCCGCCGCCGCCTAGCGCGCCCGGCGCCGCGCCGCCGCTGTTGACAGCCCTCGCGCCGCTCCTTATTATCGCCTCATCCGCAACCAAAGACCGCTTCGACCGCAGGCGAGCTCGCTCGCTGCCATCTCTTTGCCGCCCCGCCCTCCGGGACCTGGCGGCGTCGCACAGCAAGACCTCGACCGGTGCCGATGACAGGCCGGCTCGGGCGCTCGCGCCCGGCCGACCCGCTGTTTTGCGGCAGAAGCGACGCGTCTTTCCGCTGCGGTCTTCGCGAGACGGTGACTGTGCAGCCGCGTCCGAAGGTTCGCTTCGGGCGCCACTGGCGGAAGCGGGACCCCCTCGGTGTCTTGCCTGGGACCTCTTCGTGCCGCGCACCCGTCCGATCTCGCGCCGGGCCCGGAAATGACCGTGCTTCCGCGGATTCCCTGCGCTGGATCGAGGCGAGAATGTATCGGGAAATCCTGGTCCCCGTTGACAACTCGGCGTGCTCGGACTGGGCCGTGGATCGCGCCATCGAGCTGGCACGCCGCTCACGGGGGCGCATCACAGGCACCCACGTCTACGCCGCCCGCCTGCACGACATCCGCTTCCGCCAGCTCGAGACCGGCCTCCCCGCACGGTTCCAGACCCCTGAGGAGATCAAGCGGCAACGCAAGGTCCACGACAAGCTGATCGAGAAGGGGCTCCAGCTCATCTCGGACAGCTTCCTGGACCAGGTCGACGTGCGTTGTCGGGAGGCGGGAGTCCCGCTGACCCGCCAGCTCCTCGAGGGGATCAACTACGAGGAGATCATCCGGGAGGCGAACCGCGGGGAGGGGCGGCTCCCGAGCCTGATCGGCTTCGATCCGAACATCGCGTTCAAGTACGACGGTGGCGCGCGCGTCCGCGGCGACGTTCGCCTGGGCGCGAACGGGCGCATCGAGGCGGAGGACGAGGCGGCGGAGGACAAGCTGGCCGGCTCGACGGGCCGGCGCTACGACCTCGTCGCCATCGGGGCGCACGGGATCGGGCGGCAGGCCTACAGCCAGCTCGGCGGCGTGGTCGCGCGGGTGGTCCGCGGCGTGGAGAAGGACGTCCTGATCGTGCGCGACGCCACCCCGCTGCGGGGCGGCCGGTTCATGGTCTGCGTGGACGGCTCCGCGTACGCGTACAAGGCGCTGCGCGTCGCGCTGGAGCTGGCTCGGGAGTTCGAGGCCGTGCTCTACGTGTGCAGCGCGTTCGACGTCGAGTACCACCACGCCGTCTTCCACAACATCAAGGACGTGCTGTCGGTCCAGGCCTCGAAGGTCTTCAAGTTCGAGGAGCAGGAGGAGCTTCACAACAACATCATCGACAAGGGACTCCTCAAGCTGACGCAGGCGAACATCAAGCGGGCGCAGGTGATGGCGTCGGAGTTCCCGGACGTCGAGCTGCACACGCAGATCCTGATCGGCAAGCCGTTCCAGGTGATCCTCCAATGGGCGCAGGAGATTCGCCCGTCGCTCCTCGTCATCGCGCGCCACGGCTCGCACCGGATCGCGGGGACCGACCTCGGCTCGCAGGCCGAGAACCTGGTCCGCCTGGCGCCGTCCAGCGTGCTCCTGGTCGGGACGGAGGCGGTGCACCCGGAGGATATCCCCTGGATCGAGGAGGACGGGCAGACCGGGCTGGAGTGGGCGCCGGAGGCGGAGGTGCGCATCCTCCGCGTCCCGCCGTTCGCGCTCGGGATCGCCCGGAAGGCCGTCGAGGAGTTCGTCCTCGAGCATTACGGCGCTCCCGCCGACGGCGGCGCCGGCGGACCATCGCCGGACGGCCGCGATCCGGTGCTGCCGATTGTCACCAACGAGCGCCTCGACGAGGCGATCCGGAAGCTCCTCCCCACGCACATGCAGCTCATCATGGGGATCGGCACCGCCGAGGAGCTGGCGCTGGCAGAGCTGAAGGCCGAGGAGGCGATGCGCCGGACCGTCGTCGAGGGGCACGACGCCGACCCGGAGCCGGACGTGCCGATGGTGGAGGCACGCTGCCCGTACACCGGGCACGTCTCGCTGCGGCCGCGGACCGCCCGGGACCCCGTCGTGTGGACGGCCGAGGCGTTCGAGCGCCTCTCGCTCGTCCCGCTGATCGCCCGGCCGCTCGCCCGCAACACCGTCGAGCGCTTCGCCCGCGAGCACGGGATCTGGCGCGTGACCACCCGGGTCATGGACGAAAACCGCCAGGCGATGATCGAGGCCGACGAGTTCGACCTCGACACCATGCTCGTGATGTTCAAGGAGCTTCAGGCCAAGCAACTCAAGGCGGAGGCGGAGGGCGTCGAGGCGCTCTCTCCCGAGATGCGCCGGTTCATCGACGAGGCCCGCTCGTCCGGCGTCACGCGCTGCCCGATCCGCGACATCGAGGCGTCGATGGAGAAGTGTCCGGTCGACTTCAAGGGGGTGACGCCGCAGGAGGCGAAGCGCGCGATCGAGTCCCTGGCCGACTCTCGCGGGGCCTGAGGCGATGCGCGGCGTCCCGGGCGGAAGCCGGCGGGATGTGGTCATGGCGGGCTCGCTCGAGGCGCCCCCTATGGACGCGCGTGCGGACGCCGCCGTCCCACACGTCGTCGCCTGGAACCTGACCCGGCGGTGCAACCTGGCGTGCTCGCACTGCTACATCGCCGCGGGCGCCTGGCACGCGACCGGGTCCGACCTCACGACGGCCGAGTGCCGGCGCATCACGGACGAGATCCTCGGGGTGAATCCGGCGCCTCTGTTCATCCTGAGCGGCGGCGAGCCGCTGCTCCGTGCGGACCTCGAGGAGATCGCCGCCCACGCCGCCGCCCGGGGCGCGACCGTGGTCGTCGGCACGAACGGCACGCTGCTCAGCGCCGAGCGGATCCGTTCGCTCCAGGGCGCCGGCGTCCAGGGCGTCGCCGTAAGCATCGACTCGCTCCGGCCGCGCTACCACGACCGGTTCCGCCATGGCGCGGGCGCGCTGGCGGACACCCTGGCGGCGGTTGAGCGCCTCCGCACCGCCGACCTCGACTTCATCGTCCAGACCACCCTGACCCGCGGGAACTGCGACGAGCTTGAAGCCCTCGCGGAGTGGGCGGCCGCCCGCGGCGCCGTCGCCTTCAACGTCTACTTCCTCGTCGCCACCGGACGAGGCGGTGCCATGCGCGGCCTCGAGCCCGCCGAGAACGAGGCCGTCCTCCGGCGGCTCGTCCGGCTCGAGCGCGAGTACCGCGGACGCATGATGGTCCGCTCGAAGTGCCACCCGCAGATCATGCGCATCGCGCTCGAGGACGACCCTGACTCGCCGCTCCTCAACTACGCGACGCGCTGCCCCTGCGGCGTGCAGTACTGCCGGATCACCCCGGAGGGGAAGCTCACGCCCTGCCCGTACCTGCCACTCGTGGCCGGGGATCTCCGGCAAGACGACTTCGCCACTGTCTGGCGCGCCTCGCCCCTCCTCGCCGAGCTGCGGGCCGGCCGCCTCGGCGGGCGCTGCGGCGCGTGCGAGTACCGGCACGTCTGCGGCGGCTGCCGCGCCCGTGCGTACGCCGAAACCGGCGACGTGCTCGCCGCCGACGGCGCCTGCGCCTACGAGCCCTCCGGCATGCTGCCGCCGATCGAGCCGCGCCGTCCCGTGACCTACGGCGCCGCCGCCCGCCACGAGCTCGCCTGGACCCGCGAGGCGCGCCGGCGCATCGACCGGATCCCGAGCTTCGTTCGCGCCGTCGTCGTCGCTCGCGTCGAGCGCTTCGCCCGCGAGCACGGCCGCGCCGAGGTCACGCCCGAGCTCCTCGACGAGGTGCGGCGGGCGCTCCCCGTCGACTTCTCGAAACGCACCCCCTTCTTCCTCCGCCATGACGCCTGAGTCGCGGGTCTCGTTCCCTCGGCTGGCCGGTTTCGGCGGCCTCGTCCTCCTGATGCTGGGTGCGGTGGCGGTCCCGGCGTTCGCCCAACAGGCGGCCGCCGCGCGCGACTACGGCAACTTCCCGCTCGTCGGCGGGCGCGGCGCGATCTGGATCGCGGCCGAGGTGCACCTGATGTTCGCCGCCTTCGTGCTCGGCGTCCCCCTCTTCGCGGTCACCGTCGAGGCGATCGGCATCTTCGGCACCGACAAGCGCTACGACAAGCTGGCGAAGGAGTTTACCCGACTCCTCCTCATCGCCTACAGCGCCACGGCCATCTGGGGGGCGATACTCGTCTTCTTCCTGAGTACGCTCTACCCGAAGTTCTGGACCTACATGAGCACGATATTCCACGTCTCCATGTGGGTCTACGTAGGGTTGTTCTTCTTCGAGTCGTTCACGCTCTACCTGTACTACTACGGCTGGGAATCCCTGAAGGACGGCATCCGCAAGAAGATCCACCTCGGGCTCGGCGTGCTCCTGAACCTCTGGGGCACCGCCGTCATGTTCATCGCCGACAGTTGGCTCAGCTACATGATGAGCCCGCCGCCCCAGGTCTCGACCGACACCGCGCCGGAGACGATCCGCCTCTGGAGCGCGATGGCCAACGCGACCTGGATGCCGATCAACATTCACCGCCTGATCGCCAACGTCGTGTTCGGCGGCTCGATCGTCGGCGCGTACGCCGCCTACCGCTTCCTGGCGGCGCGGACCGACGAGGAGCGCGCCCACTACGACTGGATGGGGTACGTCGGGAACTTCATCGCGATCAGCAGCCTGCTCATCCTCCCCTTCGCCGGCTACTGGCTCGGGCGGGAGATCTATCAGTACGACCAGGGGATGGGCATCACGATGATGGGCGGCTTCATGAGCTGGCTCTGGATCATCCAGGCCTTCCTCATCGGCGTGCTGTTCCTTGCGGGCAACTACTATCTCTGGGTCGGCATGGCGCGGATCCCCGGCGCCGAGCGCTTCACCCCCTACACGCGCTGGATCCTCGGCGTCCTCGTCCTCGGCGTGCTCGTCTGGTCGACGCCGCACACCATGATCGCCTCGCGCGCCGAGCAGGCCGCCATGGGCGGCTCCCACCATCCGCTCCTCGGGTTCCTCGGGGTCATGAGCGCCAAGAACACGGCCGTCAACCTCATGATCCTCAGCACCTTCCTGTCGTACCTGCTCTATCGGCGGGCGAACAAGCGGCCGAGCGTCTCCTGGGCGCGCGCCGCTACCCGCGTCCAGGCGGCGTTGTTCGCCATCTCCGCCGCCATCGTGATCTTCTTCGGCGTCTACGGCTACTTCGTCACCGCGATCGTCCGCATCGGCTTCAGCGTTTACCAGGTGCTCTCCGTGATCGTGACGATCGTCACGGTCCTCGTCCTGGACGTGCTGATGCTCCGCGGCGCCGAATCGCGCGGCGCGATCCGCTGGGGCCAGATGCCCGCGCGCTCGCAGTACGCCCTCCTCGTGCTGGCCGTCACGTTCACCTGGCTCATGGGCCTCATGGGCTTCGCCCGCAGCGGCATCCGCCAGCACTGGCACGTCTGGAACGTCATGCGCGACACGAGTCCGTGGGCCGCCACGCCGGCCCTCGGCTACGCATCGAAGATGATCAGCGTCTGCGTGCTCATCTTCCTGGCGCTCATCGCCATCGTCTTCTGGCTCGGCGGGCTCGTCGAGAAGTCCACGTACGCCCCGCCCGCGGCGGCGGGCGCCGAGCGGGCGCCGGAGCGGGAGCTCGCCATCGCCGGCGGCGCAGACTGACGCTCCTACGGTCCGGGGCCTCGCCCCGGAGGGAGGGGACGCATCCGTATGGGGGCGACGAATCTCCGGATCGCCGCCGTCGTGCTCGGCACGATCGGGCTCTACACCGTCGTCTGCAACGCCATCCCCCAGGTGGAGTCCGAGGTCCCCCGGGAGATGAACCTCTCGGGCGACGTCACCCCGGAGCAGCTCGTCTCCGCCGGCGAGGAGCTGTTCAACGGCGCGGGCGGCTGCACCGCGTGCCACGGGCTGGGCACGCGCGCGCCGAACCTCCTCACCGATGAGCACGGCCAGGGCACGATCGGCGCCCGCTGCGGCACGCGGAAGCCGGGGATGACGTGCAAGGACTACTTGCACGAGTCGCTGGTCAAGCCGACCGCGTACGTCGTCCCGGGCTATCAGCCGATCATGCCCGACATGAGCCGCACGCTCTCGCCGGCGCAGATTTGGGCCCTCGTCGCCTTCCTCGAGAGCCAGGGCGGGGAGGTCACGGTCTCGGCCGCGGACGTGAAGGCCGCCGCGCCGGCGCCGGCGCAGGGCGTGGCCCCGGCCGCGCCGGCCCGCAGCGCGACGACCGACCCGGTCGCGCTCCTCCGCGAGAACACCTGCCTCACCTGCCACCACCTCGGCAGCGAGGGGACGACGATCGCGCCGCCGCTCGACCACATCGGCGCCACGAGGACCGCCGACTACATCCGCCGGTCGATCCTCGACCCGAACGCCGACACCGCGAAGGGCTACGAGAAGGTCGCCGGGATCATGCCGAAGGACTTCGGGGAGCGGCTCAGCGCCGCGCAGCTCGAGGCGCTCGTCCGCTATCTCGCCTCCCGAAAGTGAGGGACGTCGTGAAGAGCCGACTCTCCCATCCGTTCGTGCAGGCGCTGCTGATCCTGGCCGTCGCGTACCTGCTGTTCCGCTTCGGCATCGCCTACATCCCGCCGCTGCTCGGCGTGAAGAGCGCGCCCGTCCCACATACGGTGCTGCTCCAGTACATGCTGACCGTCGCCGTCGGCGTCCTGCTCTACGTCAGCGCGACGGAGGATCGCTGGCGGGCGTTCAAGGCGCCGATCCAGCGTGTGCTGGTCGACCCGAGCCAGCGCCTCTATCGACTGGCGCTCCTCGTGACCGTCCCGCTCCTCGCCGGGTTCATCACCTACCGGCAGGTCCGGCCCTCCGTCGAGGCGCCGCCGAACCTGCGCTCGATCCACCCGGCGCCGCCGTCCACCATCACGTTCCGCGGCAAGACCATGACGCTGGCGGGGCTCGAGAACCCGCTGCGCAAGGAAGGGAACCTGCGCGACCACGTCGAGGAAGGCCGCCGCGTCTACTACCAGAACTGCGTCGCCTGCCACGGCGACCAGCTCAACGGCAAGGGGCACTTCGCCCACGGGTTCAACCCGCCGCCGGCCGACTTCACGGACAACGGTACGATTCCCCAGCTCACGGAGAGCTTCGTCTTCTGGCGGATCGCCAAGGGCGGACGGGGCCTGCCGAAGGAGGGCACGCCATGGAACTCCGCGATGCCCGCCTGGGAGGACTTCCTCACCGAGCGGGAGATCTGGGCCGTCATCATCTTCCTCTACGACCAGACCGGGTGGACGCCGCGGACGTGGGACACCGCGGAAGGAGGTGCGCGGTGAGCGCGCGCCTCGCGGGGACGGCCGCGCTGCTCGTGGCGCTCGCGGCCGCGCCGGCCGCCGGGCAGCAGGCGCCGGCCGGAAAGGCGATCTACGAGAAGTGGTGCGCCGGCTGCCACGGCTCCGACGGCAAGGGCGACGGGCCGGCGGCGAGCACCATGCTCCCACGGCCGCGGGACTTCACCCGCGCGCTCTTCAAGGTCCGCACGACGAGCAGCGGCTCCGTGCCGACGGACGCCGACCTGCGTCACGTGATCGACGACGGCATGCCCGGCTCGGCGATGCCGGGGTGGACGGACGTGCTCTCCGAGAGCGACCGTGATGCGCTCGTGCAGTACATCAAGACGTTCTCCACCGCGTTCCAGCAGAAGCCGGACGTCGTCGCCTTCTCGAAGGCGCCGCCCGAGAATGCCGCCGCCATCGAAGACGGCCGCCGGACGTACGAGAAGCTGGAGTGCTTCAAGTGCCACGGCCGCGCCGCCCGGGGCGACGGCCCCTCGGCGAGCACGCAGGAGGACGATTCCCACTTCCCGATCCGCCCGGCCAACCTCGAGGAGAACTGGCGGTTCCGCGGGGGCGGCTCGGTCGAGGACATCTATCGTCGCCTCCGCACCGGGCTCGACGGCACGCCCATGCCGTCGTTCAACGACATGCTCGCGGCGAAGGTGGTCACGGACGAGCAGCTCTGGCACGTGGCGCAGTACGTCCGGAGCCTCTCGCCGAAGGAGCCGCCGGAGCCGCCCGAGGTGATCCGTGCGCGCCTCGTGGAGGGGCGGCTGCCGACCAGCCCGGACGATTCCGCCTGGAACGTCGCGGAGCGCGCCTACATCCCGCTCGTCGGGCAGGTGATCATCAAGCCGCGCTGGTTCTCGCCGGCCGTCGACGCCGTTTGGGTCCAGGCGCTCCACAACGGCCGTGACCTCGCGATCCGGCTGGTCTGGGACGATCGCTCGAGGAGTCCCGACCCTCGCTGGTCGGAGTGGCAGCGGAGGGTGACGGAGGTCATGGGGCCGAAGGAGGACTCCGCCGCCGCGCCGGCCGCGGCCACGAGCGGGACGAGCGGCTCCGACGCCGCCCCGCCCGCGCCGGCGGATCGCGCGTCACCCGCCGGCGCAACCCCGGCCGTGCCGGCGCTCGGCGACGCCTTCGCCGTCCAGTTCCCGCGCGAGATCCCGCAGGGGATGGAGCGCCCGTACTTCCTCATGGGCGACGCCCGCAACCCCGTCTATCTCTGGTACTGGCGCAGCGATGCGCCCGCCGCCGTCGAGGCCACGGCGCGCGGCCTGGCGAACATCACGCCGATCCCGGGTCCGTCCACGCTCCGGTCACAGGCGGTCTTCGACCGCGGCCAGTGGCGCCTCGTGCTCACCCGCCCGCTCGCGGCACCGGGCGGCGGCGACCGGCTCACCCTGGTGCAGGGCGAGGCGATCCCGATCGCGTTCTTCGCCTGGGACGGCTCGAACGGCGAGTCGGGGACGAAGGGCGCGGTCAGCGCCTGGTACCACGTCTACCTCGACGAGCCGACGCCGAAGACGGTCTATACCACACCGATCGCCACCGCCGCGCTCACCGCCGGGTTCGGCATCCTGGTGGTGGCCCGGGCGCAACGGAGGGAGAAGCAGGGCGGCAGCAAGGGCGACTGATGCGTTCACCTCGCGAGGGAGGAACCATGTCGAACCGTATGGCGCGCGTCGAGAAGCTTTTCGTGATCGTGGCGGCCGCGGCGCTGGCCGCGTGCGGCGGCTCGAGACCCGACGGCGAGCAGGCCGCTTCCGGCGCCGCCCCGGCGGGCGAGCAGAAGGCCGCCCCGGCGGCGCCGGTCGCCGACGCGGCCACCCTCACCGGGACGATCCGGTTCACCGGGACGCCGCCGGCGGGCACGCCCATCGACATGTCGAGCGAGCCGGTGTGCGCGCAGAAGCACCCGGGCGGCGTGACGACGGACGAGGTCGTCGTCGACGACGGCGGGCTCGAGAACGTCGTCGTCTACGTGAGCGAGGGGCTGCCGGCCCAGACCTACGCGCCGCCGGCGCAACCCGCCGAGATCGACCAGGACGGCTGCATCTACAAGCCGCACGTCGTGGTCATGCAGGTCGGCCAGAAGCTCACCATCAAGAACGCCGACGGCATCCTCCACAACATCAAGACGAAGCCGACGAAGAACCGGCCGTTCAACATCAGCCAGCCGACGACGATGGAGACCGCGCGGACGTTCGACGTGGCCGAGCCGGACATCCCCGTGGAGTGCAACGTCCACAACTGGATGCACGCCACCATCGCCGTCTTCGACCATCCGTACTTCGCGGCCAGCGCCAACGGCGGCAAGTACACGATCGGCAACCTGCCGCCGGGCACCTACACGATCACCGCGTGGCACGAGAAGTACGGCACCAAGACGCAGCAGGTGACGCTGGGCCCCAACGAGACGAAGACGCTGGACTTCACCTACGACGGTAACGCGACCGCTCGCGCGCCGGCGCCCGGCGCCCCGCGCGTGGCCGCCCACGCCCACCCCGGCACCAGCCACGGCGCGGCCCGCTGAGGCGCCGGGCCACAACCCGCGGAGGAGGTCGGCCCATGGAACGCTGGTGGATGCCGCTCCCGGAGGACGTCTCGACGTTCGGCCCGCGCATCGACTCGCTCTTCTTCACGATCCTCTGGATCACGGGCATCGTCTTCGTGCTCGTCGAGGTCCTGCTGGTCTACTACATCGTGAAGTACCGGGCCCGTGAGGGTCGCCGGGCCATCTTCAGCCACGGCAACACGCGGCTCGAGATCATCTGGACGACGGCCACGTTCGCGATCGTCTTCTTCCTCGGCCTCGCGAGCCAGCCGCTCTGGTACGCCGTCAAGGAGCCGGCCCGCTTCCCGCGCGGCGGCCTCGAGCTCAACGTCACGGCGAAGCAGTTCGAGTGGCACGTCACCTACCCGGGGCTCGACGGCCGCTTCGGCACCGCCGACGACTTCGAGAAGCGTAACGAGCTCGACATCCCCGTCGGCGTCCCCGTCCACATCACGCTCCGCGCCGAGGACGTCATCCACTCGTTCTTCCTCCCGCAGTTCCGGCTGAAGCAGGACGCCGTCCCCGGCATGGAGATCCCCGCCTGGTTCCAGGCGACGAAGACCGGAGAGTTCGTCCTCGGCTGCGCCGAGCTCTGCGGCCTCGGTCACTACCGCATGCGGGGGCGCGTGATCGTGCAGTCGCAGGAGGATTTCCAGCGCTGGGTCCAGCAGCAGACGCAGGTGCGGACCGCCGACGCGGCCCGGTGACCACCGCGGCGACGCCGCGCTTCCCGAGCACAGAGGAAGGGACATGAGCACGATCGCCCTGCCGCACGAAGCTCAGGCGCACGCGCTGCACCACGACGACCGCAGCTTCGTCCGGAAATACATCTTCTCGACCGATCACAAGATCATCGGGATCCAGTTCCTCTTCATGAGCCTGTTCTTCCTGCTCGTCGGTGGCCTTCTCGCCATGACGATGCGCTGGCAGCTCGGCTGGCCGGGACGCCCGATCCCCGGCGGCGCCATCCTCGGTGACGCCAAGGCGCCGGGCGGCGTCATGCTCCCCGAGTTCTACAACGCCCTCGTCACGATGCACGGCACGTTCATGATCTTCTTCGCCATCATGCCGCTGCTCGTGGGCGTCTTCGCGAACTACCTCATCCCGCTCCAGATCGGCGCGCCCGACATGGCCTTCCCGCGCCTCAACATGGCGTCCTTCTGGACCGCGGTGCCGGCCGGGCTGATGATGCTCGCGAGCTTCCTCGTCGCCGGCGGCTCCGCCGGCGCCGGCTGGACCTCCTATGCGCCGCTCAGCGCCGTGCCGGAGTACAGCGGCGTGCACACCGGCCAGCAGCTCTGGTGCCTCAGCCTCATCATCCTCGGCTTCTCCTCGCTCATGGGCGCGGTGAACTACATCACTACCGTCATCAACATGCGCGCGCCCGGGATGACCTGGTTCCGCCTGCCGCTCCCCGTCTGGGCGCTCTTCATCACCGCGATCCTCATCCTGCTTGCCATCCCGATCCTGACCGGCGCGCTGATCCTGCTCTACTTCGATCAGACGATCGGGACGACCTTCTTCCTGCCGGCCAACGGCGGCCAGCCGCTCCTCTGGCAGCACATGTTCTGGTTCTTCGGCCACCCGGAGGTCTACATCCTGATCCTCCCGGCCATGGGCTTCGTCTCCGAGATCCTCGCCAACGGCGCCCGCAAGCCGATCTTCGGGTACCCCGCCATGGTCGGCGCGATGATCGCCATCGCGTTCCTCGGCTGGATCGTCTGGGGCCACCACATGTTCATGAGCGGCATGAACCCCGTGCTGGGCGGCTACTTCATGGTCTCGACGCTCGTGATCGCGGTGCCCTCCGCCATCAAGACCTTCAACTGGCTCGGCACGCTCTGGGGCGGCAGCATCCGCTTCCACGTACCGATGCTGAACGCGCTCGCCTTCGTCTCGATGTTCGTGATCGGCGGACTGTCCGGCATGTTCGTAGCCGCCACACCCGTGGACATCCCGCTCCACGACACCTACTTCGTGGTCGCGCACATCCATTACGTGCTCTTCGGCGGATCCCTGTTCGGCATCTTCGCGGCAATTACATACTGGTTCCCGAAGATGTTCGGGCGCATGATGAATGAGACGCTAGGCAAGATTCACTTCTTCCTGACGTTCATCTTCTTCAACCTCACGTTCTTCCCGATGCACCTGCTCGGCATCGCCGGGATGATGCGCCGGCTCTATGACCCGACGCAGTACCCGCACCTCCAGCCGGTGCAGCCGATGAACGAGTTCGTCTCGGTGAACGCGTTCCTCCTTGGCGCGACCCAGCTCATCTTCGTGTTCAACTTCCTGTGGAGCCTCTTCAAGGGCCGGAAGGCGGAGACGAACCCGTGGCACGCCAACACGCTCGAGTGGGCCGCGCCCTCGCCGCCGCCGCATGGGAACTTCGAGGTCACGCCGATCGTCTACCGCGGGCCGTACGAGTACAGCTCGCCCGACTCGCCGGTGGATTATCTCCCGCAGGACCGCCCCCCGTTGGAGCGGCCGTCGCCGGCGCCGACCCTGGCGCCCGCCGGCAATTGAACCTCAACCGGTGAGAGAGGAGGCCGGCCATGAGCCAGGCTGCCGCGCTGACCTACCCCGACCGCCGGCCAATGCCGGGCATGGGCGTCTACAACATGAAGCTCGGGATGTGGGTGTTCCTGCTCTCCGAGGTCATGTTCTTTTCGGGGCTCATCGGCTCCTACGTGATTCTGCGCTTCGCGCACCCGACGGCGTACCCGCCTCCGGGGACGGTGCTGAACGTGCCGCTCACGGCGTTCAACACGTTCGTCCTGATCTGTAGCAGCGTCTCGATGGTGAAGGCGTTCGCGGCGATCGAGGCCGGCGACCAGAAGGGGCTTCGCACCTTCCTGCTCGCCACCACGGCGCTGGGCATCCTGTTCCTGTCGATCCAGGGAGTGGAATACACGAAGCTGGCGAGCGAGGGGATGCTCCCGATGGCCTCGCTGTACCACGCGGTCGGCCGGCACGGCGGCACGGCGGTTCTCGGCGGCCCGCTCTACGGCGCCACGTTCTACACGTTGACGGGCTTCCACGGCGCGCACGTCACGATCGGCGTGCTGTGCCTCATCTTCACCAGTATCCGGGCATTCCGCGGCCGCTACACGCAGGAGAACCACGGCGGGATCGAGATCATGGGCCTCTACTGGCACTTCGTGGATCTCGTCTGGATCATCCTGTTCACCATTGTCTACCTCATCTGACTGGGGCGAAGATGGAGACCGCGCACAAGCAGCCGAACTACTACGCGATCTGGCTCATTCTCTTCGTGCTCACGATCGCGGAGCTGGGCGTCGCGTTCCTCTCCGGGCTGCACGCGGCGGTATTGATCACGATCCTGCTCGCGCTCGCGGTGTGGAAGGCGCTGCTCGTCGCCCTGTACTACATGCACCTGCGCTTCGAGCCGCGACGGATGTGGCTCCTGGCCGCCACGCCGATCCCGCTCGTCCTCATCTTTCTCCTCGTCGTGCTCGCCGAGGGATGGTGAGGCGCGGATGATGACGGCGGCGCCCGTGGGCGCGGGCTCGGCGGATGCCGGCGCGGCCGGCCCGGCCGGTCATGCCGGTGCGCTGCTCGAGCTGACCAAGCCGGGCATCACCCGCCTGGTGCTCGTCACCACGGCGGCAGCGTTCGCCATGGCATCCCCCGGCTGGCCGGCGCCCGTGCCGTTGCTCCACACGCTGATCGGCACGGGGCTCGCCGCGGGCGGCACGAACGCGCTCAACGAGGTCTGGGAGAGCGAGGTCGACGGCCGCATGCGGCGGACGCGCGGCCGGCCGATTCCCTCCGGCCGCGTGTCGCGCGGGCAGGCGCTGGCCTTCGCCCTGGCGTGCTCGGTGATCGGGATCGGCTACCTCCTGCTCACCGTCGATCCTGTGACCGCCGGCCTCGTGGCGCTCAGCCTCACGAGCTACGTCTTCGTCTACACCCCGCTCAAGCGCCGGACCTGGCTGGCGACGCTGGTCGGCGCCGTCCCCGGCGCGCTGCCGATCGCGGCAGGCTGGACCGCCGCCGGCGGCCGGCTCGGCCTCGAGGTCGCCGCGCTCTTCGCGATCCTGTTCGCCTGGCAGCTCCCGCACTTCTTTTCGCTGGCGTGGATCTACCGGGACGACTACCGCCGGGGCGGCCTGCGCATGCTCCCGGTGCTGGACGTGGACGGGCGACGCACCGCCCGCCACATCGCCGGCTGGGCGATCGCTCTCGTCGCGTTGAGCGCGGCGCCGGCAGGGCTCCGGATCAGCGGCGTGCCGTATCTCGGCGGGGCGCTGGCGCTCGGCGCGTACTTCGCCGCCGTCAGCGTCGCCGTGCTGCGCGACCCCGGTGCCCGGGCGGCTCGGCGCGTCTTCTTCGCGTCGATCCTCTACCTGCCGGCGCTCCTCGCGCTGATGGTGCTGGACAAGGCGATCCACTGATCGGCCCCGTTGGATGGGAGCGCGGTCTGATGAACGATCGGTTGATGATGGGGATGTTCTGGGGCGGCCTGATCCTGATGGCTCCCCCCGTGCTGCTCGGCCTCGGCATCGCCGCGTACGCCCTCCAGCGCTACCGCGCCAGCCGACGGCTCGAGCCGCCGCACCGCGCCGGCGAGTGAGCCCCCCGTTCCTCGCCCTCCGCTACTCCGGCTGGAGGTGGTCATGAAGAGTCCACGATCCTGGGCCCTGCGGGGCGGATTCGCCGGCATCCTCGCGGCCACGGCGCTCGCCCTCTGGTTCCTCGTGGTCGACTCCGTCGAGGGGCGGCCGTTCCATACCCCGGCGTTCCTCGCCAGCGTGGTCCTCGGACACGCCACGAACCTCGACAGCGGCCCGGCCGTCGCGCTCTACACGGTCGTCCACTACGTCGCCTTCGCCGGGCTCGGCGTCGGCGTCGCGCTCGCCGTCCGCGGGGCGCACCGGATCCCCACCGTGCTGCTCGGCGCGCTCCTCGGCTTCCTGCTCTTCGATCTGCTCTTCTACGGCGGCGTCGTTCTGACCGGCGTCGACGTCGTGCGCGCGCTCGGCTGGCCCGAGGTGCTCGTCGGCAACACCCTCGCCGGGCTCGTGCTCATGGTGACGCTCCGGTGGGAGAGCGGCGCCGAGCCGATCGGCCTCCACGAGCTGCTCGCCCACCACCGGATCGTGCGCGAGGGCCTCGTCGCCGGCGTCGCCGCCGCCATCGCCGTCGCCCTCTGGTTCCTCATCGTCGACACCATCCGCGGGCGGGTGCTCTTCACCCCCGCCGCGCTCGGCTCCGCGCTCTTCTACGGCGCGCGCGGCGTCGGCGAAGTGCGCATGACCCTGATCACGGTCCTCGGCTACACCGCGCTCCACTTCGTGGCCTTCGCGATCGCGGGCCTCCTCGCCGCCACGCTCGCCACCGAGGCGGAGCGCGAGCCCCCGCTCGTCCTGGCGTTCGCGCTGCTCTTCGTGACCTTCGAGGCGCTGTTCATCGGCCTGCTCGCCATCGCCGCCAACTGGCTGCTCGATGCGCTGAGCTGGAGCATGATCGCCGTCGCAAACCTCCTGGCGACGCTCGTCATCGGCGGTTATCTCTGGCGCGAGCACCCGGACCTCCGTCGGGCGCTCCGGGAGGAGGGCTTCGAGATCGAGCGGCCGGTCTGACGGCCCCACCACGGAGCGAATCGGCCCATGTCCCTCGTGCCGTTCCATCGCGTGCTCATCGCCAGCGCGATCGCCTTTTTCCTCGCGTTTGCGGTGTGGGAGGTCCGGGCCTTCCTCGCCGACCGCGCGGCGGCCTCCCTCGTCGCCGCGGCCGCCTCCGCGGTGGTTGCACTCCTGCTCGCCGTCTACCTGCGCCGGCTCCGCAGCTTCCTCAAGCTGCCACCCGGTCGCCCCGTCCGTCCGCGCCCGTAGGCGGCGGCGCCGCGCGCGGCCGTCCGTCCCGCCCGGGGCCTGGACCGCTGACGGGATTCCCGCTATACTACCTTGCTTTACTCCTGCCGCGGCCGTCCGGCCCCGGCCATCAGACCAGAGGAGGGTGCATTGGTCCGAGACTACGAGGTCGTCTACATCTTCGATTCCGCGCTCCCCGAGGAGCGCATCAACGAGAAGCTCGAGCGTTACAACGGCCTGCTGACGAGCGGCGGCGGCGAGGTGACGGCCGTCGACCAGTGGGGGCGCCGGCAGCTCGCGTATCCGATCGCCAAGAAGACGAACGGCTACTACGTCGTCGTGCAGGCGCGCGCCGAGACGGAGGCGCTGCCGGAGTTCGAGCGGGTGCTGAAGCTGGACGAGGAGTTGTTGCGCTACCTCGTGGTGCTGCACGAGGGGGAGCCGACGGCGCCGATGTCGATCGCGACGCGCGAGCCGCGGAGCGAGGACGACGAGGACGAAGAGGAGGAGTGAGATGCGTCGCGCCGCGAAGAACTGCCCGATGTGCGAGAACGGCATCCGGCTGATCAACTACAAGGACGAGAAGACGCTCGGCCGTTTCGTGACCGAGCAGGGGAAGATCCTCGCCCGGCGGATGACGGGGATGTGTGCGCGGCATCAGCGTCAGCTCGGGACCGCGGTCAAGCGGGCCCGTTACCTGGCGCTCCTGCCGTACGTGAGGCGGTACGCGGACTGATCGCGTGACGCGGACGGGCCGCGACGGACTCGGCGCGATCCTGGCCCTGACGGCGGCGACCCTGACGCTCTGGGCGCCCGGCGAGCCGGTTCTGCTGATCCTGGCGCCGCTCGGCCTGTTGTTGCTGGCGCTTCCGCCGTTCCGGGTCGGGCGCGCCGTGGCGGGCGTCGCGGTCCTGGCCCTGGCGCTCGTGGGCGCCGGGCAGGGGGCCTTCCCGTTGCTGATTCGCGGCTGGGCGCTCCTCGTGGGCGCCTGGTTCGTGCTGCTCGTGCTGCTCTTGCCGCGGTCGCCGTTCCTCTCCCGGGCGCTCGGGGCGGTGGCCGGTGCGTTCGTCTCGGCGGCGCTCCTGCTGTCGCTCCGGCGGGGCGGGTGGGCCGCGGCGGACTGGACCGTAGGGCGGCAGTTCTACGATGCCGTCGCGGCCGTGGTGTCCGTCTGGCGGGGCGCGGGCCTCGAGGCCGTCACGGAGCTGGCGGCGGACTTCTCGCGGGCCGCGGAGCTCCAGGCGCTTCTGCATCCGGCCCTGCTGGGCCTGGCCTCGGTGTCGGGGCTGGCGATCGCGTGGTCGCTGGCGCGGCGTGGGGCGGACGGGCTGCGGCCGCTGCGGGAGTTCCGGTTCCGGGACGAGCTGGTCTGGCTGCTGATCGCCGGCATCGTCCTGATGGTGCTGCCGTTGTCGAGTCCGGCGCTGGTGCGGGCCGGGGCGAACCTGATGGCGTTCATGGGCGCGCTGTACGCGCTGCGGGGCGTGGCAGTGCTGCTGGCGGTGCTGGGCACGCCGGGCGTGGGCGGCGTGTTCCTGGCGGCGCTGGCGACGTTGCTGATTCCGCCGCTGGTGATGGTGGCCACCGTTCTGGTGGGGTTGACGGATACCTGGCTGGACCTGCGGGCGCGGCGTGCGTCGCTGGGTCCGAATGCTTGAGGGAGTGAGACCATGTCGAAGAACGTGAGGGTCATCCTGCGTCAGGACGTGCCCGCGCTCGGGAAAGAGGGGGAGGTGGTGGCCGTGAAGCCCGGGTACGCGCGCAACTACCTGCTCCCGAAGTCGCTGGCGTTCGAGGCGACGGCGGCGAACATGCGGCAGTTGGAGGAGGAGCGCCGGCGCGCGGAGGCGCGGGCGAAGCGCGACTACCTGGAGGCGCGGCGCCGGGCCTCGCAGCTCGAGGGCGTGTCGCTGACGTTCAATGCGCGCGCCGGCGAGGAAGGGAAGCTCTTCGGCTCGATCACGTCGGCGGACATCACCGACCGGCTGAACGGGTTGGGGACGCTGGACTTCGAGGTGGACCGGCGCCAGGTCGAGCTGGAGGAGCCGATCAAGGCGCTGGGGGTGTACTCGGTCCCGGTGCGGCTCCACGCGGATGTGAAGCCCGAGATCAAGGTCTGGGTGATCAAGGGCGAATAGTCCCACGGACCCTGGCCTCGAGGTCGAAATCGTCCACCCCCCGTCGCGCGGCGATAATGTCGTGCGTGCGGGGGGTGGGGCGTTATAGTAGACGAATCCGACACCGACTCCCCGACCCATCCTGGCCTGAATGCTGCACCCGCGCCGACGGTAACGAGCCCCGGCGCGGCGGCGCGAGGCCCGTGGGGAACCGTTCTTCTCGATCTGGAACTGTACCGAATGCCGACAACCGACCGCCCGTCACCCGAGTCCCCCGTGGCGGCGCCCGCCATGCGCTTCCCTGAGCTTTTGGCGGAGCTGCCCGACATCCCTGCCGAGCTGGCGGAGGCCATCGAGCTGGCCCTCGAGCGGAAGGGGCGCGATCTGGTGCTGCTGGATCTGCGCCCGGTCTCCGACGCCACCGACTTCTTCCTGATCGTGACGGGGACGTCGGACATCCACGTGCGCGCCATCGCGGAGCACATCATGGAGGAGCTCGACGGCGCCGGCGTCCGCGCGGACCACGTCGAGGGGCTGCGGGGGGGCTACTGGGTCCTGCTCGACTTCATCGACTTCGTCATCCACATCTTCCACCCCAGCGCCCGCGAGTTCTATCGGTTGGAGCAGCTCTGGGGTGATGCTCCTGCCTACCCGGTCGCCGGGTAGCCCCGCATGCACCGCCGGCTCGCCATTTCCGCGTTGGTCGGCGTTCTCGCCGCGGTCTCCGCCACGCCCGCACGGGCGCAGTACTTCGGGCGCAACAAGGTCCAGTACCGCACGTTCGACTTCAAGATCATCAAGACGGAGCACTTCGACGTCTACTACTACCCGCAGGAGCGGGTGGCGGCGCTGGACGCCGCGCGGATGGTGGAGCGGTCCTACGCCCGGCTCTCTCGCCTTCTTCAGCACGAGTTCCGCGAGCGGAAGCCGCTGATCGTCTACGCCTCGCACGCCGATTTCCAGCAGACCAACGCGTTGGCGGGGTTTCTCGACGAGAGCACGGGCGGCGTGACCGAGCCGATCAAGAACCGGATGATCATCCCCTTCACCGGCTCGTACGCGGACTTCGAGCACGTGCTCACGCACGAGCTGGTGCATGCCTTCCAGTTCGACATCCTCTTCCGGCGCGGCATGATGCCCGACGCCTCGCCGTTCGGCGAGCGCCTCCCGCTGTGGTTCATGGAGGGCATGGCCGAGTACCTCTCGATCGGCCGGATCGACCCGCTGACGGTCTCGTGGCTGCGGGACGCCGTGCTGTCGGGGTACATGCGCGACATCGCCGAGATGTCGCAGCGGGACGACTATCTGTCCTACCGCTTCGGCCAGTCGCTCTGGCAGTACATCGGCGCGAAGTGGGGCGACGAGGTGGTCGGCATCCTGCTCCAGAAGACGCCGCGCATGGGCCTCGAGCGGGCGTTCCGCACGACGCTCGGCCTGACGTTGGAGGAGCTGAGCCGCGAGTGGCTGGCGCAGGTCCGGACGACGTACCTGCCGCAGGTCGCGGACTTCCAGCGGCCGGACCGCTTCGCGGCGAAGCTGACGCGGCACGACAAGCTGACCGATCCGTGGTATCTCGCGCCGGCGCTCTCGCCCGACGGGAAGAACCTGGTCTTCCTGTCGCAGCAGGGGGGCTTCTCCTTCGACCTGTGGTTGGCGGATGCGGAGACGGGGAAGATCCGTCGGCGCCTGATCGCAGCGGAGCGCAGCGGCGACCTCGAGTCGCTTCGGTTCATGAACTCGTCGGCGTCGTTCTCGCCCGACGGCCGGTACATCGCGTTCAGCGCGCAGACGGGCGGCTCGGACGACCTCTACATCTATGATGTCCGCCGCCGCCGGATCGTACGGAAGCTGCGTTTCAAGCTGAACGGTGTGACGAGCCCGAGCTGGTCGCCGGATGGGTCGCGGATCGTCTTCAGCGGGAACGACGGCGGCATCACCGATCTGTTCGTGACGGACCTGGATGGCCGCGCTCGCCGCCTGACGGCGGATCGCTACACGGACATGACGCCGGCGTGGTCGCCGGACGGCGAGACGATCGCCTTCACGACGGACCGCGGCGAGGCCACGGATTTCGACGCGCTCCGGTACGGGAACTACCGAGTCGCGCTGCTCCACCTGTCGGATGGGCGGATCGAGCTGCTGCCGCATCAGGAGACCGGGAAGAACCACAATCCGGTCTGGTCGCCGGACGGCCGCCAGCTCTTGTGGGTCAGCGACCGCACCGGGAACAACGACCTGTACCTCTACGATCTGGCGACGCGCGAGCTGTCCCGGCTGAGCAGCGTGCTCTCGGGCATCATCGCGATCGGGCCGCTCAGCCCCGTGCTCTCGTGGGCCCGGGATGGGCGGCTCGCGTTCGTCTACTTCGAGCAGGCGGGCTACAACATCTACACGGTGGCGGATCCGCGGAAGCTGGCGCGGATCCCCGTCGCGGCGCCCAGGCCGGCGGTCCTGGCGGCGGCGGATCGGCGGCCGGCGAGTGTCGCGCACTCGCCCGCTGCGGATCCACCGCGGGCGCCCGGCACCGGCCGCGGCGACGACGCCTCCGGCATGCCGGGAGCGGCGGATTCCGCAGAGGCCGACACCGCGGCGGCGGCGATGCCCCGCCGGCTGTCGGCATCGTACTACCGCGCCGGCGCCGAATTCCGGCCGAGCGCGCTGAGCCCGACGCCGTCGGGCGCCGCGCTCTCGGGGCCGGTGTCGATCGTCGCGCTCCTGGACAGCGCCGCTGTGGCGCTCCCGGACACCGGCAGCTTCCAGCTCAGCGACTACCACGTGAAGTTCACGCCGGACATGGTGGGGCGGCCGACGCTCGGCGCGCAGGTCGGCGGCTTCTACGGCAACGGAGTGTACGGCGGGAGCTACATCGCCCTCAGCGACATGCTGGGGAACCACAACATCCTGCTGGCGGGGAACGTCAACGGGTCCCTCTCCGATGCCCAGTTCCTGGGTGCCTACAGCTTCCTGAAGCGGCGCGCCAACCTGACGGTGGCTGTGGAGCAGGTCCCGCTCTACCGCTACTACGGCGGCGGCTACCTCGACCTGGACCTCGGCGACGGCGCGCGGGAGGCCTACGCGAACGTCTTCGTGCGCGACGTGATGCGCATGGGGGCGGCCACGATCAGCTACCCGTTCAATCCGTTCCGTCGCCTGGAGGTCGGCGGCACGGCCACGTACTACAGGACCGACATCCTCTACCGCGGGCTGTACGTCAGCGACAACGAGCCGGTGAACCGGACGGTGCGGCTCCAGCAGTTCGCCTACGTGCAGCCGTTCGCCGCGCTCGTCTTCGACAACACGCTCTTCGGCTGGACCGGGCCGATCTACGGCCGGCGCTACCGCTTGCAGGCCTCGCGCACCCTCGGTGACTTCCACTTCAACGAGGCGCTGATCGACGTCCGCAACTACGCCAACTACAAGCGGAAGCTCGTGTTCGCCTCACAGTTCTTCGGGCTGCTGCACCCCGGCGGCGACGCCGACCGCTTCTCGCTCTACTGGGGCGGGCCGTATCTGATCCGGGGCTACGACGGCGGGTCGTACGACCCGGACGGCGCCGAGTGCCGGGCCGGTTCGAGCGCCGACGGCGCGCCGTCCGCCTCGGGGTGCCCCGCGCGGGATCAGCTCATCGGTTCGAGTGCCGCCTTCATGAACCTCGAGCTGCGCTTCCCGGTCATCACCGAGCTCCAGCTCGGGTTCCTCGGCGCGTTCCCGCCCGTGGACGCCGTGGCGTTCTTCGACGGCGGACTCGCGTGGAGCCGCAACGTCTGCGTCGACGGCGACTTCACCCAACTGCGGTGCGCGCCGGAGAACCGCTTGCCGGTCCACGTGGTCTGGCGACGCGAACCCGGACAGGATCCGCTGCTGTACCGGCAGCCGCTCTTCAGTTACGGGATCGGGCTGCGAATGAACGTCTTCTACACGGTGCTTCGGCTGGACTACGCGATCCCGATGAACCGACCCGGCCGCCGCGGCGTATTCTCCATCTCCTTCGGCCCGTCGTTCTGAGCGCGACGGGGCCGGCAACCCGGGGGAGCCCCCGCGCCCCATGGGGTTTTTGCTTTGCCCGGGCGCCCGGTTTATCATTCGACGATCCCCGAGCGTACGCAGACCAGCCCGGTGATGGGACTCGCTGGGCCGTGAACCTGGATGCCCCCGAATGAGCCTGCGCGTTTGGCCGACCGCGATGGCGCTGGAGCCCGACTCCGCGGAGCGACCGTCGGAGCTGCGCGCCCTGCTGTCGCAGGTGGGCGCGGTGACGCCGGTCGTGCTCCTCGTCGCGGGGCCGGCGGCGCGCGCCACCGGTTGGGCCGCGCGCGCGGCGGTGGCGCTGGCGGACGATTGGGCGCAAGGCGGCCGACGGGTCGTGCTCGCCGACCTGTCGATCGGCGACGCCGAGCTGGATTCGGTTCTCTCGATCGTCGGCGACGAGGGGGCCGTCGACCTCTTTCTGTTCGGCGCCTCGTTGACGCACCTCCTGCGCCGCCCCGACGGCCATGCCTTCGAGTATCTGCCGGCGGGGGTGGCGCCGGCCGCCGCGACGGAGGTGCTCGGCCATCCGCGGTGGCGGCAGCTGATCGCCGATGCGTTTCGCACCGGGACCAGCCTGCTGGTCTACACCCCGGCGTCGGTGCCCGGGCTGACCGGGCTGGCCGGGCGGATCGCGAGCACGATCGTCCTGGCGCCGCCGGGGGATACGGACGCAGTGGACGCCGTGCTGCCGGAGGATGCCGCCATCCTCGCGGTGCTCGCGCCGAAGTCCGCCGTTGCGGAGGGCGACACGGCCGATACGGCGGCAGCGGAGCCGCTGGCCGCCGCCGGCGCCGAGCTGGCCTCGTCGGCGGAGGAGGCCGAGCGCGCGACGGCGCAGGACGGGGTCGCCGTCGCGGGTGACGCTGCTCGGACGGAGGACGTGGGCGTGACGGCGGCGGCGACACGCGTCGACGAGGAGATCGGCGCGGAGGATGCCGACCGGGGCGCAGAATCTCGCCGCCCGATCGAGGCGCTCGCCGCCGAGCAGGCGTTCGACGCCGCGGCCGCGGCCGGTGTGGCGGACGCGACTGGCGCGGCGGATGTGATCGACGTGGAGGCGCCGACCGAGGCCGAGGCCGCGACCGACGCCGAGAATGCGGCCGGGGCCGAGGAGGCGACCGAGGCCGCGAGTGTCGCCGAAGCCGAACCGGCGATCGAGTCCGAGGAGAGGGTCGAGGCGCGGGCGGCCGTCGGTGTGGAGCCGTCGCCGGTTAGGGGAAGCGCCGGCGAACCCGCCGTCGGCGGCGAGCCGTCGGGCGCCGGTGGGGTGGTGGAGGCGGTCGCCCTGGAGCCGGCGGTCCGCGCCGCAGGCGAGGCGGCTGCGGAGGCGGCTCGCGGGGAGGCCGCGGACGCCGTCGTCGCTCACCCCGATGCGACGCCGGGCGCCGAGCCCTCGTCGCCGCCCGCGGGCGACCGGGTTCCGGACCCGGCTGCGACCGGGGCGCCTCCGCTCTTGAAGCCGCGCCTTGCGCTCCACCAGCGCCCCCCGGCGCGCCGCCGTGCCCGCCTGACCGCGGCCCTGCTGGTCGGCACCGCCGCCATCGTCGGGATCCTGTTCGCGGTACGCTGGTACGTCTCGCGCCCGGAACCGGCGGCCGCACCGGCGCCGCCGGCCGTGACGCCGTTGCCGCCGCCGGAGCCGCGGACCGACTCGCTCCCGTACTCGGTCGCCATCGCGGCGTACCCGGAATACGTCCGGGCCGCGCAGCGGACGGCGGAGCTGGCGGCGGAGCAGCCGGACATGACGTTCTTCATCTCGCCTGTGCTGGTGGCTGGAACGCTCCGCTACCAGGTGCTGGCAGGACCGGTCGCAGACAGCGCCGGCGCCGCGATCCTGATGCGCCGGCTCCTCGATGCGGGCATCAAGACGGGCGCCTCGGCGTTCGATATCCGCTCCACGCGCCTCGCGTTCGCTCTGGGCGAGTTCGAGGCTCGGGAGGACGCGCTCGCTCGATCCCGGCAGCTCGCGACGAAGAAAATTCCAACCTACGTCGTGGAAGTGCCGTACACCTCGGGCCCGCCCCATTACCGCGTGTACGCCGGCGCCTTCGCGGGCGCCGCGGAGGCCGACGTGATGCGGCCTCTGCTCCGTGGCGCCGGCGTGCCGGACTCCCTGGTGCTCCGGGTGGGCCGCAGCACGCAATGAAGCTCCGACGCCTCCATCTGCACGGCTTCAAGTCCTTCGCCGACCGCACCGAGCTGGAGTTCCACGACGGGGTGACGGCGATCGTCGGACCGAACGGCTGCGGGAAGTCCAACATCAGCGACGCGATCCGTTGGGTGCTCGGCGAGCAGCGGGCCTCGGCGATCCGTGGCTCGAAGATGGAAGAGGCGATCTTCCAGGGGACGACGCACCGGCGGGCGCTCAGCCGTGCCGAGGTCTCGCTCGTCTTCTCCAACGACGAGCGGCGCCTCGCGTTGCCGCACGACGAGATCGAGATCCGGCGCACGATCTTCCGCGAGGGCGGGAGCGAGTACGCGCTGAACCGCTCGCCGTGCCGTCTCCGCGACATCTACGACCTCTTCCGCGACACGGGGCTGGGGACGAACGCCTACGCCGTGATCGAGCAGGGGATGGTCGACTCGATCCTCTCGGACCGCGCCGAGGAGCGGCGCCAGATGTTCGAGGAGGCCGCCGGGATCGGACGGTACAAGGACCGCCGGAAGGCGGCGCAGCGGCGGCTCGAGGGGGCGGAGGCCGACCTGGCGCGGCTCGAGGATCTGGTCGCGGAGGTTGACTCGAAGGTGCGCTCGCTGGCGCGCCAGAGCCGACGCGCGCAGCGCTATCAGGAGCTGCGCGCACGCCGATTGGATCTCGAGGTAGCGTTGGCCGCCGGGGAGCTGGAGGAGGCGCGGCGTCTCCTGTCCGAGTCCACGGAGCGGCTCGAGCGGCTGGCGCGGGACGAGCCAGCCGAACGATCGGCGCTGGCGGCGGTGGAGGCCGAGCTCGAGCGGGTCCGGCTGGAGGCGGCCGAGGCCGGGCGTGCGCGGGGGGAGGCGGCGGGGCGTCATGCCGGCGCCACGCGTCGCATCGCGGAACGCGAGCGCGAGCTGGCGGTGGCGGAGGAGCGGCGCGCCGGGGCGCGACGGCGCATCGAGCAGATCGCGCTCGAGCGTGACGAGCTCCTGGGCCGGATCGGCGCGCTCGAGGCCGAGCTTCTGGGGCTCGACGAGGCGCGGGCGCGCTGCCGCGACGAGGTGCGCGCGGGCGCGGAGCACGTGGCCGCGATCCAGGCCCGGCAGGCCGAGATCCGGCTCGAGCTGGCGCGCTTGCGCCGCGAGGAGGAGGCGGCGCGTCAGCGCGAGGCGGATCGCTCGCGGCGGCGCACCGAGCTCGAGGCGGAGGCCGTCGCGGCCGAGGCGGTGGTGCGCGACGCGGAAGCTCGGCTGGCCCACCTCGCCGTGGAGGACGAGGCCCTCGCGGCGGAGTTCGCCCGGCTCGACGAGCAAGGGGATCTGTTCGAGGAGCAGACACGGGACCTCGTCGCCCGGAAGGAGGCCGCCCTCGCGGAGGTCGACCGCCGGGCGGAAGAGCTGGAAGCGCTGCGCGCCGCGGAGCAAGCCGCGCGCCGCGAGCTGGCCGAGGCGGAGGAGAGGGCAGGGAAGCTCGCGGCGCGCGTGGCGGCGCTGGAAGCGCTCGAGCGTGAGCACCACGGCTTCGCGCCGGCGGTGGCCGCCGCGCTGGCGGCGAGAGATGAGCTGCGCGGCCTCGACGGGCCGCTCGCGGAACGGCTCCAGCTTCCGCCCGAGCGCGCAGCCGCGGTCGAAGGGGCGCTCGCCTCACTCCTCCAGGTGCTCGTGGTGGAAGGCGACGCCGCCGCCGCCGGGATCGAGGCCTGGCTCGCGGGCCGGCCCGATCGCGGTCTCCTGGCGCTGCTCCCCGCGGCCGAGCTGTCGCGGGTCGAGGCGTTGCTCGAGGCGTTCCGGTTCGTGGGCACGCCGCCCGCGGAACCGGTCCTGCTCGGCCGCCGCGAGCGCCTCGAGGCCTTGCGCCGGGAGGCCGCCGCGGCCGCGGCCGAGCGGGACGCCCGTGCCGCCGCCCGGGCGGCGCTCGCCGAGCAGCTCGCCGATGGCGAGGCGCGGCTCCAGGATGCGCGCTCGCGCCTCCACGAGCTCGACTTACAGTTGCGGCGCACCGAGGCGGAGGGGCAGACGCATTCGGGGCAGCGCTCGCGGGCCGAGCGCACGCGGGCGGAGCTCGAGCGGCGCCGCGCGGAGCTGTCCGCCGCCATCGAGGCAGGGCGCGAGCGGGCGCGGCGTGCCCGGACCCAGCGGGAGGAGCTGGACGCCGCGGAGGCGGGCGCCGGCCCGGACGTGGCCGCGAACGCGGAGGCGCTGGCCGCGGTCGAGGCGTCATGGGAGCGTGCACGCGACGAGGAGGCGGAAGCGCGCGTCGCCCACGCCCGCTCCGAGAGCGAGCTCGCGTCGCTCGACCGCCGCATCGTCACGGCGGCGGACACGCTGGAGGAGGCGCGCCGCCGCGCCGCCACGCTCGACCGTGAGGAGGCCGAGAACCGGCGCATGCTCGAGCAGCTCGCGCGGCTCGCGACCGACGCCGGCGCCGAGCTGGAGGGGTTGTTCGCCGCGCGGGACGCCGCCGGTGCAGAGCTGCGGGCGCTGGACGAGCGCATCGAGGCGCTGGCCGCGCAGGCCGAGGCGCTGGAAGCCGAGGCCCGTGCGCTGCGCCGACGCGTCGAGGAGCGAGGTGAGGATCGGCACCGCCTCGAGCTACAGCGCGCCGAGGCCGAGGCCGCGGAGCGTCGGGTCGTCGAGCGGCTCGAGGCGGAGTGGGGGCGCCCGTTCGCGCAGCTCCGCGCTCAGGCCGCTCCGGTGGATCTCGATCCGGACGCGCTTCGCGCCGAGCTGAAGGCCCTCGCCGTCGAGATCGAGCGCCTCGGCCCGGTCAACATGTTGGCGATCGAGGAACACGAGGAGGAGCGCCGGCGCCTCGAGTTCCTGACCGCCCAGCGGGACGACCTGGTCCAGGCGCGCGACGACCTGAGGACGGCGATCCGCCAGATCAACCGGACGGCGCGGCAGCTCTTCATGGAGACGTTCGAGCAGATCCGCCGCAACTTCCACGAGACGTTCGGCGCGCTGTTCGAGGGTGGCGAGTGCGACATCTGGCTCGCGGATCCCGAGGATCCGCTGGAGTGCGACATCGAGATCGCGGCCTCGCCGCGCGGGAAGCGGACGCAGCGGATCCACCTCCTCTCCGGCGGGGAGCGGGCGCTCACGGCGCTCGCGCTGCTGTTCGCGATCTACCTCGTCAAGCCGAGTCCGTTCTGCGTGCTCGACGAGGTGGATGCGCCGCTGGACGAGGCGAACATCGGCCGGTTCATCGCCATGCTGGAGCGGTTCAAGGCCGGCACCCAGTTTATCGTCATCACCCACAATCCGCGCACCATGGAGGCCGCCGATTGGATGTACGGCGTCACCATGGAGGAGCCCGGGATCAGCACGATCGTCGGCGTCCAGCTCGACGACGCCCTGCGCGACTCCCGTCTCGCCGCGAAGAACTAGAGGTGTTCATGCGATTCACCCGCGTCGGCCGCGATCGAGGCGCCACAGGCACGAGGGGGCGGCCGTACGGCCGTTCGCTCGCGCTCCTCGTGGCGCTCGGGCTCGCCGCGCCGCTGGCCACGCCGCTCGCGGGCCAGCGGTCGGACCCCCGCGCGCCGGAGCTGCGCCGGCGCCTGGCGCAGGAGCCCGCGCGCCGGGTCGCCGTGTGGGTCCTCTTCGATCCGCGCGCCGCGCGGCCGTCGGGGCCGCCCGCCCTGAGTGCGGACGTCCTGCGCGAGCGGACGCGGTCCGGCGCGCCGCTGAGCGATGCCGACTATCCGGTACCGGCCCGCCTGGTTCGGCGCGTCGAGCGCGCCGGCGGTCGGATTCGCGTCGTCAGCCGCTGGCTGCGGGGCGTGAGCGCGGAGGTGGACTCGGCCGCGGCCGCGCGATTGGCGCGTTTGCCGGAGGTCCAGCGGATCGAGCCCGTCGGCGTGTTCCGGCGCGCCGCGGTCGACCCGCCGGCCGGGGCCGCGGCGATGGCCGCGACCGCGGCCGCCGACAGCTTCTGGGGCGCGAACTTCGACGCGCTCCAGGAGTTGAAGATTCCGCTCGCGAACTCGACGTTCGGCGCGACGGGGAAGGACGTGCGCATCGCGATCTTCGACACCGGCTTCAACCCGGAGCACGAGGCGCTCGCGGGGCTGAAGGTCGTCGCGAAGCGGGACTTCATCCAGGGGGACACGATCGTCCGCGATCAGCCGGGCGATCGCGCCGGGCAGCAGGCGCACGGCACGCTCACCTGGTCCATCCTGGGCGGGAAGGCGGTGGGGCGGCTCGTCGGGCCGGCGTACGAGGCGGAATTCGTGCTGGCGAAGACCGAGGAGGACACCCCCGGCTCCGATAGCCACGCGGACGAGGACCGCTGGGTCGCGGCGGCCGAGTGGGCGGTCGACTCGCTCGGCGTCCAGATCATCAGCTCGTCGCTGGGCTACCGCTACGACTTCCCCGACGGCGATTACCCGTTCGCGATGATGAACGGCGCCACCACGCCGACCACGAGGGCCGCGAACGTCGCGGCGCGGAAGGGGGTGCTCGTCGTCAATTCGACCGGGAACCGCGGGCCGGCGCCGGGCTCGCTCTCCGCGCCGGCCGACGCGGACACCATCGTCGCGGTCGGCGCGGTCACGGCGACCGACAGCATCGCCAGCTTCTCCGGGCGGGGCCCGACCGCCGACAACCGCGTCAAGCCGGACGTCGTCGCGCGGGGCGTCAACGTGACGGGCGCGGACGGGAGCACGGTCGCCGGGTACCGTGTCGCGTCGGGCACGAGCGTCGCCGCGCCGCTGATCGCCGGTGCGGCGGCGCTCATCAAGCAGGTCTGGAGGGGGCAGGCCCAGCTCAGTCCGATGTCGATCCGGGACGCGCTCAGGCTCGCCGGCTCGCGGCGCGTCCCGAACAACGACTACGGCTACGGGATCCCGGACGTCGCGTCGGCGATCCTCTTCCCCGGCGGCCTGGCGCCGGCGCAGATCGCCGAGGCGGATGCGCTCGGCAACGTCCGCAGCATCGCGCCGACGTTCGCCTGGACGGCGCCGCTCGTGCTTCGCCGGAGCCCGATCGTCTACACGGTGCAGATCGCCACGGACACCACGTTCCGGACGCTCGTCGCGACGGACACGATCTCCGATGCGCTCCAGCTCCCGATCCGGCGCCCGCTACGGCCGCGGACGGGGCTCTACTGGCGCGTCGTCGCGCGCTTCGGCGGCGTCAGTCGCACCACCGTGGCGGCCGGCCCGTTCACCGTGCCGCACTGGGTCCGGCTCGATACGTTGAACGGCCCCGATACCACCTATGCGCAGAGCCCGCGCGTCGTGCTGCGGTGGACGCCGCTGTCCACGGGCAGCCTCCGGCCGATGACGTACGACGTGCAGATTCTCTCGCCGTCCGGCACGCCGCTTCGCACGCTGAACCGGCTCACGGACACGCACGTGCAGCTCGACCCGCCGCTCGCCTTCAATACGCCGTACCGCTGGCGCGTCATCGCCTGGGCGGCGGACAGCACGGCCGCGGACACGGTCACCTCGGCCACGCCGTTCGTCGTCCGCGGCTCCGACCAGGCCGTGACGACGATGCTCTATCCGACGTTCCCGAATCCGTTCCCGCGGAGTGACGTCGGCGGCACCGAGGCCCACATCTGGTTCGACGTCGGCGAGCGCGGACCCGTCGAGCTGACGATCTACGACCTCCACGGCCGCGTTGTGCGCCGCCTCGCGCCGGCGCACGGCTCCTGCGGCACGGTGACGCTCGATCCCGGCGTGTACGGGCGCACCGGCAACGTCAGCGACTGCGTCCTCACCACCTGGGACGGCACGGACGACAGCGGCCGGCGTGTCCCCCGGGGCGTCTACGTCCTGCGGCTCCGCGTCGGCGGCACCGCGCAGACGCGACATATCGTGTACGCCGGGGACGGCTCATGAGGCGCGTATGGACGTGACCATCGTCGGTTCGGGCACCGTGGTGCCCGAGGGAGACCGCGTCTGCGCGAGCTACTTCGTGGAGGAAGGGGCGCTGCGCATGCTGCTGGACTGCGGCCCGGGCTCCCTGCACCACCTGGCGCGGTTCGGCTTGCCGTGGGATACCTTGAGCCACCTGGTGCTTAGCCACTTCCATACGGACCACCTCGGCGGGGTCCCGATCCTCTTCTTCGCGCTCCGGTACGGCCTGTCGACGCCGCGCTCCGAGGCGCTCACCGTCCTGGGCCCCGCCGGCACGGCCGAGCGGTTCGAGCGGCTGGCGGACGCGTTCGGGAATTATCTGCGCGACCCGGGCTTCCCGGTGACCATCCGCGAGATCGCGCCCGGCGAGGCGCTCGAGCTGCCGGGCCGCGTCTGGTTGCGCGCCGCCAAGACGCGGCACACACCGGAATCGCTGGCCTACCGCCTCGACGTCGGCCAGGCCTCGCTCGGCTACACCGGCGACACGGGCTACGACGAGGAGCTAGCCGCCTGGTTCGAGGGCGTGGACACGCTCATCGCCGAGTGCTCGCTGCCCGACGAGCTGGCGATGGACGCGCACCTGACGCCGGCGCGCGTCGCGGCGCTCGCGCGACGTGCGCGGCCGCGCCGCCTCGTGCTGACGCACGTCTACCCGCAGCTCGAGCGCGAGACGCTGCCGGAGCGGATCCGCGACGGCGGCTGGGGCGGCGAAACCCTCGTCGCCATGGACGGAATGCGGCTCGTGCTGTGATCCTCTCGTCCCGTGCCCGCCTAGACGCTTGGCCGGGCGCGGCTTACATTGCCCCGATCGACACTCCGCTCGAAGCACCGTTTCCAGGGATACTCCGATGCTGGTCGTCATGGGCCATGACGCGACCGAGGCCGATATCCGGCGCGTCGTGAAGGTCATAGAGGAGATGGGGTACGAGGCCCGGCCGATGCCCGGGAAGCAGCGGACCGCCGTCGGCCTCGTCGGCAACGACGGCAAGGTCGACAGCAGCCAGCTCGAGAGCTTGCCGGGCGTGCTCCAGGTGATCCACGTCACACAGCCGTACAAGCAGGTTTCGCGCGAGTGGCGGCCGGAGCCGACGGTGATCGATCTCGAGAACGGCACGCGGATCGGCGGCACCGACGTCGTCCTCATGGCCGGGCCGTGCTCGGTCGAGTCCGAGGCCCAGATCCTGACAATCGCGCACCGCCTCCGGGCCGCCGGCGCGACCATCCTGCGCGGCGGCGCCTTCAAGCCCCGCACCTCGCCCTACTCCTTCCAGGGCCTCGGCGTCGAGGGGTTACAGCTCCTGGCCAAGGCCCGCGAGGAGACCGGGCTGGCCATCGTGACCGAGGCGCTCGAGCCGGAGACGGTCGACGTCGTGGCGGAGTACGCCGACATCATCCAGATCGGCGCGCGCAACATGCAGAACTATCCGCTGCTGCGGCGCGCCGGCCGCACCGGCAAGCCCGTGCTGCTCAAACGCGGGCTTGCCGCCACGATCAAGGAGCTGCTCCTCAGCGCGGAGTACATCCTGGCGGAGGGCAACGGCAGCGTCATCCTGTGCGAGCGGGGCATCCGCGGCTTCGACGACCACACCCGCAACGTGCTCGACCTGACGGCGATCCCCGTGGTGCACGCCCTCTCGCACCTCCCGATCATCGCCGATCCGTCGCACGGCACCGGGATTCGCTCGAAGGTCATCCCGATGGCCCGCGCCGCGGTGGCCGCCGGCGCCGACGGCCTCATCGTCGAGGTGCATCCGGACCCGGACCATGCGCGCTCCGACGGCGCGCAATCGCTCTGGCCCGAGCAGTTCGAGGAGCTGGTGGAGCAGGTGGCGGGGATCGCCGCCGCGATCGGTCGCCGGCTCGCGCCGCCGCTCGCCGGCGTCCCGGCCTGAGCGCCCGGCCTCAGCGCATCCGTTCCAGCTCCACCATCGTGCACCGGTCCTGCACGACCCGGATCCCGGCGCGCGCGAGCTCCGCTGCGGCGGCGTCGTTCCGGATCCCGGCCTGGAACCAGGCGGCCGCCGGCGCCTTCGCGAGGATGTCCGGCAGGTGCGGTGGGATGTCGTGGGGCCGGCGGAAGACGACGACCAGGTCCACCGCGCCCGGGATGTCGGCGAGCCGCCGGTAGACGCGTTGCCCGAGGATCGTCGTCACCTCCGGGTAGTAGACCGGCACCGGCACGATCTCGTAGCCGGCGCGCTGGAGGTACTCCGGCACGAAGAACGCCGGCCGGTCGCTCCGGCTCTCGGGCTTGATGCCGAGCACGGCGATGCGTCGGCTCCCGCGGAGCACCCGCGCGGCGCCCTCCCGGTCCTCGATCAGGTTCGCGCGCCACTCGTCCATGCCGTTCTCCCTGCACGCTCTGCCGCGGACGCTGCGGCGGGGCGCGGGTTGACCCCCACCCTGGCCGCCGTTACATTTGGTTGCACGTGCCCCAGGACCCTAGGACGCGAGCTCGCGAATCGCGTCAGGACCCCGCAGGTAGCAGCGCTAAGCGCAGCGGACGTCGCTAGGGAAATCCTGGGGCGCTTTTTTTGTGCCCGGTCCCGGCCCGCCGGCGCCGGGCGCCGCGGCGTGGCCGGGCGCCGCGCCGCTCCGGACGACGCCTTGCCGCGGTACACCCCGACCCGTAAGCTGACCGACGACACCGCCCACCCGCTGGCCACGTAGGAACACGCGATGTCGACCACGAGGACCGCCCTCGCCCGCGTCTACCGCCCCCGCCGTTTCGCGGAGATGGCGACGCAGGAGCACGTCTCCGCGACGCTACGCGCCGCCGTCGCGCGGGGGCGCGTCGCTCATGCGTATCTGTTCGCTGGCCCGCGCGGGGTGGGGAAGACGACGGCCGCGCGCGTCCTCGCCATGGCGCTGAACTGCCCGAACCGGGCCGAGGACGGCGAACCCTGCGGGGCGTGCGAGTCGTGCAGCCGGATCTGGTCGGGTCGCACGTCGCTCGACGTGGTCGAGATCGACGCCGCCTCGAACCGCGGCGTCGACGACGCCCGGGAGCTGCGCGAGCGGGCCATGTACGCGCCGACGGACGAGCGGCGCTACAAGGTCTACATAATCGACGAAGCCCACATGCTCACGCGCGAGGCATGGAACGCGCTCCTCAAGATCCTGGAGGAGCCGCCGCCGCGCGTGATCTTCGTGTTCGCGACGACCGAGCCGCAGAAGATCCAGCAGGCGGCGCCGCCCATCCTCTCGCGCTGCCAGCGGTTCGATTTCCGGCGGCTGAGCGTGACCGCGATCGTCGACCGCCTGCGGGCCGTGCTCGCCCAGGAAGGCGTCGAGGCGGACGACGACGCGCTCCTCCCGATCGCCCGACGGGCCGAGGGCGGGATGCGCGATGCGCTGTCGCTGCTCGACCAGGTGCTCTCCTTCACCGACCGGCGCGTCACCGCGGAGGACGTGCGCCGCGTGCTCGGCCTCACCGGCGAGGAGCTGTTCCTCGAGCTGTTCGACATCCTGGCCGCGCGCGACCATGCCGGCGTGTTCCACTTCGTGCAGCGGCTCGTGGACGAGGGGCACGACCTGGCGGAGTTCAACCGCGGCCTCGCCGGCGCGCTCCGCTCGCTCCTCCTGGCTCGGCTGGAGGGCGCCGACGCGCTGGACGTCCGGCCCGACCTGCGGCCCGCGTTCGCGCAGGCCGCGGACCGCTTCGGCACCGGCGACGTCCTCCGTATGTTGGCCCAGGTGGCTGAGATCGACGCCGAAGGCCGCTTCCGCAAGAGCACGAGCCCTCGCATCCTGCTCGAGGCGCTCCTGCTCCGCTTCGCGCACCTCGATCGCACGATCGAGCTGGAGGAGCTGATTCGGGCGGCCGGGGGCGTGCCGGCGGCGGACGCCGCGCCGTCGGGCGAGGGCGCAGCCTCGATGCGACGTCCGCCCGCGCCGCCGCGGGGTGGCGGGCCGCCTCGCCCGCCGCTCGCCGATCTCGACGGCGCGGCCGCTGCCGGCCCTGCGGCCGCGCGGGGCGGTGCTCCCCGCGCCGTCGCCCCGGCCGCCGGCGCCGCGACCCGGTCGGAGGCGCGCGAGGTCTGGGCAGCCGATGCGCCCCCGCCGACCGAATGGGGTGACCTGCGCGACGAGGACATCCCCGCGCCCGCCGCGAGTCCCCGGCGCGGAGGGAGGGGAAGGGCGGATACCGCCGAGGCCGCGCTGCGGGCCTTGCTCGCGAAGAGCGAAGGCATCCCGCCCGGGCTGGGGATCTTCCTGAAGGCCGCGCGCATCGGCGGCGAGACGGACGGCGAGGTGGTGCTGGAGGTGCCGCCGGGCCCGGCGCTCGAGCGGCTCACGTCCGAGCCGGCGACGCTCCGCGCATTGGAGGAGGTGTTCTCCGGCCGCCTCGGCCGGCCCGTCACGCTGCGCGTGCGGGCGCTCGGCACGGGCGGCGGCGCCGAGGCTCCGGCGCGCTTCACGCCCGAGCAGGTCAAGGCCGACCGGCTCGCGCGCCTCTCCCGCGAGGAGCCGGTCCTCGGTCGCGCCGTCGAGGCGTGGGAGCTCGAGCTCCTCGACTGAGCGCGCCCGCGCCCGCCACGCCATGGCGGCGCCCCGCCGGGCGTCGGACTCTGCCGTCATGGGTGGGCCACACGACTTCGGCCGCCTGGGCGAGGCCCTTGCCGCAGCGCACCTGGAGGCGCGGGGCTGGACCATCCTCGCCCGCAACTTCCGCCTGGGCCGCAACGAGGTCGACCTCGTGGCCCGCCGCGGCCGCGTCGTCGCCTTCATCGAGGTAAAGTCGAGGTCCGGCCCCGGCTTCGGCCACCCGCTCGACGCCATCACCCGGTCGAAGCGCCGCGAGATCGAGCGCGTCGCCCGGGCGTGGGTGGCGCGGCATGGCCGCCCTGGCGACGTCTACCGCTTCGACGCCGTGGCGGTCGTCGCACGCGCCGGGCGACCGCAGGAGCTGGTGCACGTCGAGGACGCCTGGCGGGCGGATGGCGGAACCCCCGGAGGCGGCTTTCGGTACTAATACGTCGAGGCGATTCCAGGGGCGCGGGCTCGGTCCGCGCGCCGTGGCGGCGGCCCGGTCTCCTTGCGGAGCCGAGGTCGCCGCGCCTATTATCGACCGAGAGGACGGTGTTCGGAGGCCCCGCCGACCATGACGAATTTCCAGCAGATCTTGCAGATGGGCCAGCAGGTCCAGGCCCGAATGAACCAACTCCAGACGGAGCTTGGGAACCGGACCGTTACGGTATCCAGCGGTGGTGGCATGGTGACCGTGACGGCGGACGGCCGGGGCAAGATCCGCGAGGTGAAGATCGACCCGGCCGTCGTGGACCGCGACGACGTCGAGATGCTCGAGGATCTGGTCCTGGCCGCGGTCGGCGAAGCCCAGCAGCGCGCCCAGCAACTCTACGAAGAGGAGCTGACGAAGGTCGCGGGCGGATTTCCGCTCCCCTTCCAGTTGCCGAACTTCCTGTGAACGACCGTGGTAGCGAGGTCCCGGCGGAGCGGCCGGGGAGGGCCCCACGGCGGAGCCGGCGCGGGCGGGGGCACGGCCCGTGCCGGCATGGCCGGGGGGATCGAGAGGGGCAGTCGTGGCGGTAATCGATGATCTCACCGGCGAGCTCTCCCGCCTCCCGGGGATCGGCCGCAAGACGGCGTTGCGGCTGACCTATTACCTGCTGAAGCGCCCTCCCGAGGAGATCCAACGCCTGGCCCGCGTGCTGGAGGCCGTGGCCGAGCAGGTGCGACCCTGCTCGGAATGCGGCAACCTGTCGGAGCACGATCCGTGCGCCTTCTGCGCGAACCCGCGCCGGGACCCGAGCGCGATCTGTGTGGTGGAGGAGGCGGCGGACATCGGCGCGATCGAGCGGACCGGCCAGTACCACGGCCGCTACCACGTTCTCGGTGGACGGCTCTCCCCGCTCGAGGGGATCAATCCGGAGGACCTGAACATCGCGGCCCTGCTGCGGCGTTTGGGAAACGGCTCGGTGGTGCGCGAGGTGATCGTGGCGACCAACCCGAGCGTCGAAGGGGAGGCGACGGCCCTCTACCTGCAGAAGCTGATCGGTCCACTGGGGGTGCGCGTGACGCGCCTCGCCCGGGGCCTTCCGGTGGGCGGCGACCTGGAGTACGCCGACGGCGTCACGATTGCAGAGGCGCTGGCGGGGCGGCGAGAGCTTTGATGACGTCTATGGAACGGCGGCGGATCCTTCGGACGACGGGGTGGGTGCTCCTGGCCATCGGCGCGGCCGCGGCGTTGGGCGCCCTGGTGATGCGGGATCAGATCGAGCGCCATCGGCGCGAGCTCTTCAGCTCCCACCCGCTGCGGCGCCTGGCGGCGCTCGGCTACCTGGGCGGGCTGGATCCGTCCGTCGAGACGGTACGCTTGCTCCGGGACTTCCTGGCATGGGAGCCCCGCCCGCTGCTCCGCCGCCGCGCGGCCCTGATCCTGGCGCGGATGGAACGGCGGCTCCAGGAGACGGCGTCGGCTCAGGGTGGAGTGGCCGGATGATGGCCGACGGCCAGTGGGCGATCGCCGCCGAGGATCTCGCGCGGCTGGATGCGCTGCTCGCGTCGTTCCTTTCGGAGGCGCGGCTGCGCTGCGCGCTCCTGCTCGACCGAACCGGGCGGTTCCTGACGGCCGCCGGTGAGACGGGCGAGCTGGACCCGACCACGTTCGCCAGCCTGGCGGCCGCGGACTTCGCGGCGAGCGACCAGCTCGCGCAGCTCCTCGGCGAAGCGGACTTCAGCTCCCTCTACCATGCGGGCGAGCGGCAATCCATGCTGTTGGCCGATGTCGGTGGGCAGGCGATCCTGGCGGCGATCTTCGACGACCGCTCGACGCTCGGGCTCGTGCGCCTCCAGATGCGGGCCCTGCTGCCGCAGGTCGCCGCGGTCTTCGCGGAGATGGGCGACCGTGCGCCCGCGCCCGGCGGGCCGTTGGACCCGGCGTGGCTGGCGGCCGCCGCCGACGAGATCGACCGCCTCTTCAACGGGTAGGTGACGGCCGATGTCGATGATCAACTACGCCAGCCGGGAGATCAACTGCAAGTTGGTCTACTACGGCCCGGGGCTCGGCGGCAAGACGACGAACCTGGAGTACATCTATGAGCGGGTCAACCCGGAGACCCGGGGGAAGCTGATCTCGCTCGCCACCGAGCAAGAGCGGACGCTGTTCTTCGACTTCCTCCCGGTGGATCTGGGCGAGATCCGCGGCTTCAAGACCCGCTTTCACCTGTACACGGTCCCGGGTCAGGTCTATTACAACGCGAGCCGGCGCCTGATCCTCAAGGGTGTCGACGGGATCGTGTTCGTCGCCGACTCGCAGCCGGAGCGCATGGATGCGAACATCGCCTCCATGCACAACCTCTACGAGAACCTGGCCGAGTACGGCTACGATCCGCGGACGCTGCCGATCGTGCTCCAGTACAACAAGCGGGACCTTCCGAACGCGTTGCCCATCGCCGAGCTCCGCGAGCAGATCAACCCGGACCACCTGCCCGAATTCGAGGCCACCGCCGTCGAAGGCGAAGGCGTGTTCGATACCCTCAAGGCGGTCAGCAAGCTCGTCCTCAAGAGCCTCGGCTGAGCCCCTATGTCGTTGTTCCGCCGCAGCACGCTGCCGAACGCGATCACGGTCGGCCGCATCGTCCTGGCGCCGGCGATCCTGCTCCTCCTCCTCGATGAGGACGCCGGCACGCGGCTGCTGTCGTTCGGCCTGTTCCTGGTGGCGGCGGCCTCGGATCTCTGGGACGGCTACCTCGCCCGGAAGCACGGCTGGATCAGTGACTTCGGGAAGCTCGTCGACCCCATCGCCGACAAGCTGCTCCTCGTCGTCACCTTCGTCCCGTTCTATCTGCTCTCGCACCGCGCCGATGCACAGCCGTTGCCGCTCTGGCGCACGCTCCCGCTCTGGGTGCTACTGGTCGTGTTCGGGCGCGAGCTGCTGATCACGCTGCTGCGCGCGCTCGCCGCGCGGCGCGGCGTCGTCATCCCGGCCGGGCGGGCCGGCAAGTACAAGGCGCTGACGCAGAACATCTTCATTGGTACGACGATCCTCTGGTACGCGCTCGAGAGCGCCGCGCGGGAAGGGAGCTGGACCGGGCGCCTGTGGCAGGCGTGGCAGGTCTTCCACGGGACCGTTCTCGCCGTCACGCTCCTCGCGGCGGTCGCGCTGACCGTCTATTCGCTCGGCGTGTACCTCTGGGGGTGGCGGAGCCTGGTCAAGCAGGTGGCGTGATGGCGGAGGCGGCCGTCGAAATCGTCGCGGTCGGCAACGAGCTGCTCCTCGGGGAGACGGTCGACACCAACGCCGCATGGCTCGGGCGGCGGCTGGCGGCTGTTGGGGTGCGGGTCGCGCGGCGCGCCACCGTCGGTGACACGGCCGCGGACATCCGGGATGCCGTCACGGAGGCGCTGGAGCGGACGGGGGCGGTCATCTGCACCGGCGGGCTCGGGCCGACGCCCGACGACCTGACCAAACCCGTCGTCGCGGCGATCTTCCGCCGCGAGCTGGTCCTCGACGCCGCGCTGCTGGAGGCGCTCCGTCGTCGCTTCGAGGCGCGCGGCATCCGGATGGCGCCGAACAACCGGACGCAGGCGGAGGTGCCGGCCGGGGCGACCATTTTCCCGAACCCGCGCGGCACGGCGCCCGGCCTCCTGCTCGAGGACGAGCGTGGGCGCTTCGCCATCCTCCTTCCCGGCGTGCCGGCCGAGATGCGCGCGATTGTGGACGGTTCGGTCATCGACTACCTCGTCCGTCGCTGGCCGGCGCGCCCCGGGCCGATCCTGCATCGGACGTTGCGGACGACGGGCATTCCGGAATCCACGCTCGCCGAGCGCGTCGCCGATCTGCTCCCGCCGCTGGAGCCGCTCACCGTCGCGTTTCTCCCGAGCGCCGTGGGCGTGGACATTCGCCTCACGAGTTGGGGCGGTCTTCCGGCGGCGGAGGCCCGGCGCCGGCTGGAGGCCGCCGATCTGGCGCTCACCGCGCGGCTGGGCGGTCATCTCTACGGCCGGGACGCGCAGGACCTCGTGGACGTGGTCTCCGAGCGCCTCGTCGCAGCCGGCCTCTCGCTGTCGCTCGCCGAGAGCTGCACGGGCGGGCTCATCGCCAAGCGACTGACGGACCGGCCGGGCGCCTCCGGGTTCCTGACCGCCGGCATCGTCTCCTACTCGAACGAGGCGAAGGTCGCCCTCCTCGGGGTCCGCCCCGAGACCCTCCGGGACCACGGCGCCGTGAGCGTGGAAACGGCGCGCGAGATGGCCGACGGCGTGCGCGCGCGCACGGGCGCTCGGGCGGCCATCGCGGTCACCGGGATCGCGGGGCCGGACGGCGGTAGCGAGGCCAAGCCCGTCGGGACGGTCTGGATCGCCGTCGCCGTCGACGGCGCGATGGATGTCCGCCATTTCCGCTTCCCGGGCGACCGGGCGGAGGTGCGGGAGCGCGCCGCGCAGGCCGCGCTCGCCCTTCTCCTGGAGCATCTGCCACGGGCCGAGGGGTCGTGAGCCCCGGATTCCTCGAGCAGGGCCACGGCTACGTCCAGGGGGTTGGCGGACTCCGCCTCCACTACCGCACCTGGGAGGTGCCAAACCCTCGGGCGGCCATCATCATCGTGCACGGCCTCGGCGAGCACAGCGGGCGCTACGACGAGTTCGCCGCCGCCATGGCCGCATACGGGTTCTCGTCGTACGCGCTCGACCTCCGCGGCCACGGCTCCTCCGAGGGGCGCCGCGGCCACGTGCCCCGCTTCGAGATCCTGCTCCAGGAACTCGACCGGTTCCGCCGCGAGGTGCAGGGGCTCGTCGACCCCGGCTGCCCGCTCGTCCTGGTGGGGCACTCCCTGGGCGGCCTCGTGGCGCTCCGCTACCTCGAGGAGTACGACGCGCCGTTCCGCGCCGCCGTCATCATCTCCCCGTGGCTTGGCACGGCGATGCCGGTGCCGCGCTGGAAGACCGCCGTCGCGGCGGTCGCCAGCCGGTTCCTTCCGGCGCTCCCGTTCTCGACGCGGCTGCGCGGGCGGGACCTGAGCCACGACCAGGTCATCGTCGACGCCTACGACTCCGACCCGCTCGTCCACGATACCATCACACCGCGCCTCTTCACCGAGGTGTCGAACGCGATGGACCTCGTCGTCCAGCGGGCGGAGCGCCTCCGCGTGCCGCTGCTCTTCCTGCTCGCCGGCGACGACCGGGTCGTCGACACCGGGCGCTCGCTCGCGTTCGCTCGGTCCCTGGCCGCGCACGCGGTCACGGTGCGCGTCTACCCGGGCCGGTACCACGAGGTGCTGAACGAGGTGGACCGCCACGCGGTCCGCGTCGAGCTCCGGGATTGGCTCGCGAAGCACCTGCGCTGACGGCTGCCGAAACGGCAGCCACGGGTGGCGTGCCGATTGCAACCGACGGGGGTACAAACCGGTAACATTCACACCGCGGGGCCATGGCCCCGCATTTCATGTCGGGATTGGGTCATGGAGCGCGATCAGGATCTACCGGGTGAGGAGCGGCCTATGGCGGAAGCGGAGAGCTCGGAGCCGGCCGGCGCGGCGGCGGAAGCGTCGGGAGGGGCGGCGGAGGCGGCGGGCGAGGCCGCGCCGGCGGCGTCCGCGCCGGACGACATGACGGCCGAGCTGGAGCACCTCCAGGCGGAGCTTCAGGCCCTGCACGACCGGCACCTCCGGCTGGCGGCGGAGTTCGACAACTATCGCCGGCGGATCGACCGCGAGCGGATGGAGCTGCACACGCGGGCGCAGGCGGAGCTGGTGAAGCGCCTGCTGGACGTGCTGGACGACCTTCAGCGGGTGGCGCATTACAACGCCGAGGCGACGAGTGCGCAGGCGCTGATCGACGGCGTGGGGCTGGTGGAAAAGAAGCTGCGCCACGTTCTCGAGTCGGCGGGGTTGGAGCCGATCGATGCGGAGGGTGAGTTCTTCAATCCGGCGACGATGGAAGCGCTGATGACGGTTCCGGCGGAGCACCCGGAGGAGGACGAGGTCGTGGCGGAAGTGCTACAGAAGGGGTACCGGTTCGGGAACACGCTGGTGCGGCCCGCGCGCGTGCGGGTGAAGAAGTACGAGGGCTGAGGGGACCATGCCCGCGGCCGGCACGAAGGACTACTACCAGATCCTCGGCGTCGCGGAGACCGCGACCCCGGACGAGATCAAGAAGGCGTATCGGCGTCTCGCGAAGCAGTACCATCCGGACGCGAACCCGAACAACCCCCAGGCGGCCGAGCGCTTCAAGGAAGTCGGCGAGGCGTACGCGGTCCTCTCGGACGCGGAGAAGCGCCGGCAGTACGACCAGGTGCGGAAGGACCCGTTCGCGGGCTTCGGGGGCTTCGGCGGTGGCGCGCGCCGGCCTGGCGGGGCTCCGGGGGCCGAGCATGTCCGCTTCTCGTTCGAGGATCTCGGCGACGTGGGCGGGCTGGGGGACATCTTCAGCTCGATCTTCGATCTCGGCGGGCGGCGGCGAGGGCGGACGCGGACGGGCCCGCAGCGCGGGCAGGACGTCGAGTTCGTGGTCGAGATCCCGTTCGCGATGGCCGCGCGTGGCGGGAAGGTGCCCATCACCGTGCCGGTGACCGAGGAGTGCGCGACGTGCGGCGGGTCCGGGAACGCGCCGGGGACGAAACCGCAGACGTGCCACGAGTGCGGCGGCAGCGGGCAGATCTCGTTCGGCCAGGGCAGCTTCGCCGTGAGCCGGCCATGCCCGGTGTGCCTCGGCCGTGGGACGGTGCCGACGAGGCCATGTCCGACGTGTGGCGGGACCGGGCACGTCCGGGAGCAGCGGCAGATCATGTTGACGGTGCCGGCGGGCGTGGACACGGGCTCGAAGCTGCGCCTGTCGGGGCAGGGGGAGCGGGGCGTGAACGGTGGGGCGCCGGGCGATCTCATCGTGAACTTCCGCGTGAAGCCGGACCCGTTCTTCCGGCGCGAAGGCCTGGATGTCTACTGCACGGTGCCGATCAACGTCGCGCAGGCGATGCTGGGCTCCCGGATCCGGGTGCGCACGGTGGACGGGAAGAAGGTGGCGCTGAAGATCCCCGCCGGGACGCAGTCCGGGACGCGGTTCCGGATCCCCTCGCAGGGGATCGAGAAGTCCGGCCGGCGCGGCGACCAGTACGTGCAGGTGAAGATCACGGTGCCGTCCGAGCTGTCCGCGGACCAGGAGCGACTCGTGCGGGAATTCGCGAAGGCCGCCAACCTGAAGTACTGAGCCGCGGCGCCGCGTCGCGGCGGTCGGGGGATTCCCTACACGGCGCGACGAAGAATCGGCGGCGCCCCTACAGACGCCGCCGTTCGCTCGTTCTAGCGTGATGGCGAGCGGAGCAGCGACTCCGTGTTTCGTGACGGCGCAGAACGAGGAGCGGCGAGATGGCCACGGCGACCGGGCGAAGCACGCCCGCGGCATCGGACGGAGGCGCCCCCGCGGAGCGCGGGGGGCGACGGGCGGCCCGCGTCCTGACCGATGCGGAGGTGGCGGCGGTGGTGGCGCGCAACTTCTGCGCGATCCTCTCGACGGCGGCGGCCGGGCAGCCCTACGCCGTGCCCCTCGTCTACGGGTTCGAGGACGGCGCGTTCTACGCGGTCCTCTCCCCCGGCCGGAAGGTCCGCAACATCGAGGCGAACCCGCGGGTCTGTGTGACTATCCTCGAGGTCAAGGACCTCGGCAAGCGATGGCGGTCCGTGGTGGCGACGGGGGTGGCGTCGTGGGTCGAGGGCGAGGACGCGATCTGCCGCGCGCTGGACGTGATCCGTCGCCAGTACCCGGGCGCCCCGACGCGCGGCTCCGTCGGGGCGGCAGGGTTGGGGGAGAACCGTCTGCTCCGCGTCACCGTGACGGAGCTCGCGGGGCGCGGCCACGATTGACGCGGCGGGGACCGTTCGTCGTCGCGCGGCGGCGGGTGGACTGGCCGCTCCGGCCGCGAGCCCCCATTTTTCCGCCGCGCCGCCCCGGGGCGACGGGGCCATGCGGGCGGCCGGGGTCGACGGCGAACGAACGACCGCGAACCATGAGTCGGACGTTTCAGGACGAGAACTTCTATCTGTGGGAGGCGTTCGCCTCCACGGGCGCGTTCGGCTTCCCGGACGGCCCGAACGTCGTCTTCAACTGCCTCACGGACCGGCAGCTCCGCCCGCGCTACGTCGAGATGCCGGGCTCGGAGCCGGAGGCGGAGCGGGCGCTGAATAGTCTCTCGGAGCGGGAGCTTCAGGAGCTACTCGAGAAGGCGCGCCCGCTCTCCTGAGGCGCGCCCTCACGCCTCGAGGCCGCGGATCCGACCGCCGCCGACGAGCACGTCGCCGCGATAGACCACACCGGACTGGCCCGGCGTCACGGCGCGCTGCGGCTGGTCGAGGACGAGCCGCAACTCGGCGTCGGAGATCTCGGCCACGGTCGCCGGCGCGCGCTCGGCGCGATGCCGGATTCTCACGAGGACCCGCTCGCCGACCGTGGGCGCGTCGTCCAGCCAATTCGGCTCGCCGATGCGGATCTCGCGCTGCTCGAGCTCGGCCGCCGACCCCACCACCACCTCGTTCGTCGCCGGGCGGACGCCCAGGACGTACAGCGGCCGCGAGAATCCGCCGCCCAGGCCTTTCCGCTGGCCGACGGTGAAGCGCGCGTAGCCGCCGTGCTGGCCGATCACCTCGCCGGTGGTCGTGACGAGCGCCCCGGGGCGCAGCGAGGGATGGTCGGCGCCGAGCCGCTGCGCCAGGAACTCCGTGTAGTCGCCCGACGGGACGAAGCAGATCTCCTGCGATTCCGGCTTCTCCGCCGTGGCGAGGCCGAGGGCGCGAGCCCGTTCGCGGACCTCGGGCTTCGTCAGCTCCCCGACCGGGAACAGGAGATGGGGGAGCACGTCGCGTGGGATGCCCCAGAGGAAGTAGCTCTGGTCCTTGCGCTCGTCCACGCCGCGCAGGAGTCGGACACGGCCGTCGTCGCCGACGATGGTGCGCGCGTAATGCCCGGTCGCGATCGCGTCCGCGCCCAGCAGGCGGCCCTTTCTCAGCAGGTCCGGGATCTTCGTGTTCGAGTTGCACCGGACGCACGGGTTCGGCGTGCGGCCGGCCGCGTACTCGGCGACGAAGTCGTCGATGACGTCCCGCGTGAACGCCTCCTCCATGTCGAAGACGTAGTGCGGGATGCCGAGCCGGTCGGCGACGCGGCGGGCATCCTGGATCCCATCCAGGCCGCAGCACGTCTTAGCCGACGCCGGCGTCGCCGAGTAGCAGAAGGTCTTCATCGTCGCGCCGATGACGCGATGCCCCTGCTCGACGAGAAGCGCCGCGGCGACGGATGAGTCGACGCCGCCGGACATGGCGACGAGCACGGTCTTCTTCCCGCTCTCCACCACAGTTCTGTCCTTCGATCCAAGGTGTCCGTTCCGTCCGCGCCGCGGACGGAACGGTGGCCTACCGCGCCTCCAGCGCGCGGATCCGCTCCACGATCCGCGGAATGCGCTCGGCGGCCGCGTCGATCTCGCCGTCGGTCGTCGTCCGGCCGAGCGACAGCCGGACGGCGGCCTCGTCGGCGGATGCGCGTCCCATGGCGACGAGCACATGGCTCGGCTCGATCGTGCCGCTCTGGCACGCCGAGCCGCCCGAGGCCGCGATCCCCTCCAGGTCGAGCGCCATGAGGAGCGCGTCCTGCTCGACGCCCGGGATCGACACGTTCGACGTCTGCGGCACGCGCGCCGCCCCGGCGCCGTTCACGACCAGCCCGGGGATTGCCGCCGACAGCCGGGCCTCGAGCCGGTCGCGCAGCAAGGCCAGGCGACGCCCCTCGTCTTCCTGCTCGCGCGCCGCCAGCTCCGCGGCTACCGCGAGCCCGACGGCCAGGGCGACGTTCTCCGTGCCCGGCCGGAGCGCGCGCTCCTGCGAGCCGCCGTGGACGAGCGGCTGCAGCTCCACGCCGCTGCGCACGTAGAGTGCGCCGATCCCCTTCGGGGCGCCGATCTTGTGGCCGCTCAGCGCAAGCAGGTCGCACGGTACCTCGTCCACCCGGACGCGGACCTTGCCGAAGGCATGGATCGCATCGGCGTGGAACACGACGCCGGCTTCACGGCAGCGCGCCGCGACCTCCGCCACCGGCTGGAGCGTGCCGACCTCGTTGTTCGCCCACATGACGGCGACGACGGCCGGCCGCGCGCGCAGTGCCTCGTCGAGCGCGCCGAGGTCGAGGCGCCCATCGCCGTCGACGGCGAGAAGGATCTCCTCGGCGCCCTCCGCGGCCGCCGCGTGCGCCGCGCCGAGCACGGCCTTGTGCTCGATCGCCGAGCAGGCGACGGCGCCGCCGCGCCCAAGGCCGACCGCCCGCCAACGCCCAAGCACGGCCAGGTTGTCCGCCTCCGTCCCGCCGCTCGTGAAGACGATCTCCCCGCGCCGCGCGCCGATCGCTGCCGCCAGGCGCTCGCGGGCGTCCTCCAGCGCGGCGCGCGCCTCGCGGCCCCACCGGTGCGTGCTCGACGGGTTGCCGAAGCGCGGGCCCAGGTACGGTTCCATCGCCGCACGCACCTCGGGGCGCACGGGCGTCGTCGCGGCGTGATCGAGATAGATCGCATCCATCCTCACCTCCGGGTCGATCCCGTCGTACCCCGCGGGCGCCGCCGCGTGCGCAGAGCCGCGCCCCGGCGACGAAACCATGGCTCCAGCCTCCGAACCGCGGTAAGATACGTGGCGATCCCAGCAACGTCCTACCCGCGACGGAGTCGATGCAGCCGAGCCCGCCGCCGTTCCCGGAACACCAGCCGCCGAGCTTCCGTGCCACGGTGCACGGGACGGTGTTCGGCGCCCGCACGGCCGTCGTCGAGGCGCTGTCCGTCGGGGAGGAGCTGGTCCTGGTCCCCGGCCTGCCGACGGAGGACGACCCTGGCGTCTGGGTGCACCGTGTCGGCGGCGACCTGGTCGGGCATCTGCCGCCCGAGATCGAGCGGTGGTTGGCGCCGTGGATGCTCCGGGGCGGGCGGGCGCGAGCGCGCGCGGTGAAGGTGGGCGGCAGCGAGGTGCCGAGCTGGCGACGCCTCGTGATCGAGGTGGACTGCGTACAGTAGCTGCGCCGGCGCCGAGAGCGTCCGGGGCCGCGCCCGGCGCCGCTCAGATGCTACGGACGTCCAGCGAGACGACGTCGTCGACCCGCAGCGTCTCCGGCGTCCAGAACGGCTCGCCGTACGGTCGACGGATCAGCGCGCCGTAGTGCGCCGCGTGCGCGAGGAGCTGCTCGCGGAGCGGGCGGTCCCCCCCGCCGAAGACCTCCCCCATCGCCGTCTTCCCCTCGAACTGCGTGCCGAAGGCGAAGATCGCGTCCAGCTTCCGGTCGATCTGCGCCGTGATGTCGACGACGAACGACGGCTTCACGACATCTTCCCGGTACGCCAGCGCATAGAGCACCTTGCTCGGCCGGTGCGGCTCGCCGTCGATCGGCGCGCGGCGCAGCCCGGCGACGAAGCAGGCGTCGTAGCCGAGCTGGGACGCGACCCGATGGTCCGGGTGGCGGCCCTCCTTCCAGTGCAGGATCACGGTTCTCGGGCGAAGGCGGCGCAGATGCGCCGCGACGACCGCGCGCGCCTCGGGCGAGTTCACGAGCGCGCCGTCGGGCAGCCCCGCGTTGCGGCGCACGCTCAGCCCGAGGATCGCGGCGGCGCGCTCCGCCTCGCGCGTCCGCTCCTCGGCACTCCCCCAGGTTCCGGCTTCGCCGCCCGTGAGGTCGAGCACGCCGACGCGGTAGCCCTGATCGGCCGCCCGGGCCAACGTGCCGCCGCAGAGCAACTCCGCGTCGTCCGGGTGCGCCATGATGGCGAGGAGATCGACGGTGACGCCGTCGCCCGGCTGGCGGTCCATCATTCGTACCTCAGCGCGACGACCGGATCCAGGCGGGCGGCGCGCCAGGCCGGCCAGAGCCCGAACAGCACGCCGGCCACGGTGGCCATGCCGAGCGCCGCGACCACGGCCATGAACGGCACCTTCGCCGGAACGGGCGTCAATGCGGCGACGAGGAACGCCCCCGCGCCGCCCAGCGCCATCCCGAGCGCCGCGCCGATCAGCGTGACCGTGACCGCCTCGATGAGGAACTGCCAGAGGATCTCACGTTGCGTGGCGCCGAGCGCCTTGCGGATCCCGATCTCCCGCGTCCGCTCGGTCACCGCGATCATCATGATCGCGACGACGCCGACGCCGCCGACCATCAACCCCACGGAAGACAGCGCGATCATCACGACGAAGAAAATCCCCGTGATCCTGTTGAACGTCTGGACCATCTCCTCCTGCCGGATCAGCGCGAAGTCGTTCGGCTCGCCCGCGCGCAGCCCACGCATCGTCCGGAGCGTCGAGATCACCTGATCCATCGCCTCGTCCTGCGACGCGTCGGGCGCGGTCACCGTGAAGACGGTCATCATTTCGGTGCTCGCGCGCAGGTACTTGATCGCCGCCGTGTAGGGCACGATCGCGACGTGCTTGACGACGTTCGCGAAGATGTTCTCCGACGCCTCGAAGACGCCGACCACGGTGAAGCTCTGGCCGTTGACGCGCACGGCGCGGCCGATCGGGTCGATCGGGCCGAACAGGTCGTCGGCGAGCTTGCGGCTGATCACCGCGACGGCGTGCGCCGCGGAGACGTCGCTCGGAAGGAAGTCGTGGCCCGCGACGATGGCTCCGGTCTGGAACGCGCTCCACCCGGCGCCCCGGCCGGCCACCTGCACGTTGCTCACGCGCTGGCCGCCGTACTCGAAGTCCCCGTTGGTGTCCACGCCCGGGATCGCGGCCTCGATCAGCGGCAGCCGCGAGATCCGGTCGACCTCCTCGAGCGTGATCGGCGGGTTGCGACCCCATGGCGGACCACCGTCGCTGACGATGCGGACCCCATTGAAGTTCCACCGGGCGACGAGGAAGTTCTTCGGCCCGGCGGCCTCGATCCCGCTCAGGATCCCGGAGCGCACGCCGGCGATCACGGCGCTCATCGCCATGACCGTGGCGACACCGACGACGATCCCGAGGATCGTCAGCGCGGAGCGGGTCTTGTTCGCGCGGAGCTGGTCGAAGGCGAGAACCGCGCCCTCGTGGAGGCTTTCGAGCCGCATCGGTCACTCGTAGCGCAGGGCGACGACAGGATCCAACCGCGAGGCGCGTGCGGCGGGATAGATCCCGGCGAGCACGCCGACGCCGATGCCCATGCTCGCCGCCACGGTCATCCACACCGGCGAGAGCGCCACCGGGAGGGGGGAGACCGCCCGGACGATGCCGGCGAGCACGATGCCGATCAGGATCCCCGCGAATGCGCCCAGCCCCGAGAGCACGGCGGATTCGATGAGGACCTGGAGCACGATGTCGCGCCGGCGCGCGCCCAGCGCCTTGCGGATCCCGATCTCGCGGGTGCGCTCGGTGACCGAGACGAGCATGATGTTCATGATCACCATCCCGCCGACGACGAGCGCGATCCCGACGAGCGCGGGGAAGGCGATGAACAGGATCCGACTGATCTTCGTCCAGAAGCTGAGCGACTCGTCGGCGGTCTCCAGCTCGAAGTCGTTCGGCTCGGTTGGGCGCAGGGCATGGCGGGTGCGCATCACCTCCTCCGCCGCGACCTTGAGCGCGGCGATCCCCTCCGGATTGGGCGAGCGCATCAGGATGTTGTCCACCACGCCGTGCGGGTTGACCAGGCGCGCGATCGACGAGTGCGCCGGGGCGATCGCCATGTTGTCCAATGAGATGCCGAAGAGCGTGCCCTGCTTCTTGAGCACGCCGATGACCTCGAACGGCGAGCCGCCGATCTTGACGGTGCGGCCGAGCGGGTTGAGCGCACCGAAGAGGCGGTCGGCCGCCTCGAAGCCGAGCACCACGACCGGCGCCGCGGCGCGGTCCTCCGGGATCGAGAAGAGGCGGCCCTTCTCGACCTCGTACTCGCGGATGCGGAAGTAGTCGGCGTCGGCCGCCGTGAGCTGGACGTTCTCGACCTCCGTGCCGTCCGGCCCCTCGAGCCGGCCGTTGGATTCACTCTCGACGCCGACGATCGCGTCGGCGCCGAGCCGCGCGCGCAGCGCGTCCGCGTCCTGGAAGGTCAGGCGCGGCCGGCGGCGCAGCGCGCGCCAGTAGGCGGCGTCGTCGTTGAAGCTCACCGAGGGCGTGCGCCGCAGCGTCACGGTGTTGAGGCCGTAAACCGTCCGGGCGAAATCCTCGGTCATGTACCGGTTCATCCCCTCGACGACGCTCACGACGGTGATCAGGAACATCACGCCGATGATGACGCCGAGGACCGCGAAGAAGCTCTTCAGCTTCTGTGCGCGGATCTGGGCCAGCGCGAGGCGGATACCTTCGCGGCGGGTCATGGTCGATCGCTCAGACGCCGACCGCCATCGTGGACTGGAGGACGTCCGACGCGATGCGGCCGTCGCGCAACGTGACGACGCGGTGCGCGCGGGCGGCGATGTCGGGCTCGTGCGTCACCAATACGATCGTCTGCCCGGAGCGGTGCAGCTCGTCGAAGAGCGCCATGATCTCGTCGCCCGTCTGACTGTCGAGGTTGCCCGTGGGCTCGTCCGCCAGCAGCAGCGCCGGGTCGTTGACCAGCGCCCGCGCGATCGCCACCCGCTGGCGCTGCCCGCCCGACAGC
>JADGGV010000571.1 GCA_019689775.1 Gemmatimonadota bacterium | reverse complement strand
ACCCCAAAACCCCCCCCCCCACGCCCCCCTGCGGGGGGGGGGGGGCGCCCCCCCGGGGGGGGGGGCCCCCCCCCACGAAACCAGGTAGAGGCCAGAACCGTTCCCCGGCCTGCGCGAGACCGGACCAGCCGCGCCGCTCCGGGTCGTCGGCCGGGCGACTGGTGCCGGGGCGCGGCGCGACGTCTCCCCGCCCCCGCGCTCAGCGCGCGGCCAGCTCGCGACGCAGCTCGTCGCGCGCGTCGATGATGAGGCGCCGCACGCGCTCGCGCAGCTCGGGGACGTCAGACGGCGTGAGCCCGGCGGTCTCGATCGGCGGGAGGACGCGGACCTCGGCGCGGGCCGGCCCCATCAGGAAGGAGCCCTTGGCGATGGCGTTGCGCGTGCCGGCCACGGCCAGCGGGAGGATCGGCGCGCCGGTCTCGACGGCGACGCGGAAGGCGCCGTTGCGGAACGGGAGCACCTCGCCGGTCCGCGAGCGGGTGCCCTCGGGGAAGACCATGACGGAGACGCGGCGCTCGAGGCGATCGCGGATCTCGCGTAGCGCGTCGGAGCGGCTCTCGAGGTCGCCGCGGCGGACGCGGATGTCGCCCGCCATGCGCATCATCCACCCGAGGACGGGGATGCGGAAGAGCGCGTCCTTGCTGACCCACTTCATCTCCCAGGGGAGATGGCTGATCAGCAGGATGTCGGCGAAGGACTCGTGGTTCGCGATGGCGATGTACGGGCGGCGCGGGTCGGTGATGCGCACGCCCGAGGTGCGGAAGCGCCAGAGCGGGTTGAGCTTGACGCAGACGATGGCGGCGCGCCGGAACCAGCGGCCGGCGGCGTAGCGGCCGCGGTCGAACGGCGCCGTGCACGCGAAGACGACGGCGACGATCGGCAGCCATACCAGGACGACGGTCGCCAGGACCGCCCAGAGCGCGAGCGAGAGGACGCGTCTGGCCATGATGCACGCCTCGAGGGGAAGCCCGGCCTGCCGACCCGGCGCGGGGCCGGTCGGCCGCGAGCCCGGGAAGATGCGGCGCCTCCGCGTGGCCGGCAGTCGGGGTTCTCCCTACACGCACGCGGGGCGGAATCGGGAGTTCCCCCACAGACGGGCGGGCGCGCGCGGCGGTATCATGCGGCTCCCCTTCGCTCGAGGAAGCGCATGACAGACGGTCTGGCGACGGCCCCCGCGGGGCCGGGCGGGCTCGATCCGCGCCGCGAGCCGGCGGCCGAGGCGTCGCATCCGCTGCCGCTCATCATCCAGGGCGGCATGGGGATCGGCGTGTCCAACTGGCGGTTGGCGCGCGCCGTCGCGCGGCGCGGCCACCTCGGCGTCGTCTCCGGCACCTGCATCGACACCCTGTTCGTCCGGCGGCTCCAGGATGGCGACGTCGGCGGCCACCTCCGCCGGGCGATGGAGCGCTTCCCACTCCCGCACGTCGCCGTGGAGGCGCTGCGGAAGTACTTCCTGCCGAACGGCCGGCGCGCCGGCGCGCCGTACCGGCTGCTCTCGATGTGGACGCCGATCGTCAGCCGGGCGCGCGAGCAGCTCACCATGCTCGCCAGCTTCGTCGAGGTGCACCTGGCGCGGGAGGGGCACGACGGACCGGTCGGCATCAACCTGCTGACGAAGGTGCAGCTCCCGAACCTGGCCACGCTCTACGGCGCGATGCTGGCCGGCGTCGAGTACGTGCTGATGGGCGCGGGGATCCCCAAGGAGATCCCGGGCGCGCTCGACGCTCTCGCCCGCGCCGAGCCCGCCTCGCTCCGCCTCGACGTCGACGGCGCGGGGCGGGACGAGGCGCCGGTGCTGTCGTTCGACCCGCGAGACCACTTCCCGGACGGACCGCCGCCGCTGCGGCGACCGAAGTTCCTGCCGATCGTCTCCGCGCACGCCCTCGCGTCCATGCTCGTGCGGAAGGCGAACGGCCGCGTCGACGGCTTCGTCGTCGAGGGGCCGCGCGCCGGCGGCCACAACGCGCCGCCCCGCGGCCGCGCCGCGACGAACGCCCGCGGCGAGCCCGTCTACGGCGAGCGCGACGAGGCCGACCTCGAGGAGATGCGGAAGCTGGGGCTGCCGTTCTGGCTCGCGGGCGGGACCGGATCCCCTCAGCGGCTGCGTGAGGCGCTCGCCGCGGGCGCCGCCGGGATCCAGGTCGGGACGCTCTTCGCCTACGCCGAGGAGAGCGGCCTCGATCCCGCGCTCCGCCGCCGCGTCCTCGAGCGCATCCGCGCCGGCGCCATCGACGTCCGCACCGACGGCCGCGCCTCCCCGACCGGATTCCCGTTCAAGGTCGTCGAGCTGGAGGGAACGAACGCCGACGAGGCCGAGTACCGCCGGCGCCGCCGCCTCTGCGACCTCGGCTACCTGCGCACCGCCTACCGCCGCCCCGACGGCCGCATCGGCTTCCGCTGCGCCGCCGAGCCCGAGCGCGACTACATCGCCAAGGGCGGCGCCGCCGAGGACACCGAGGGCCGCAAGTGCCTCTGCAACGCGCTCATGGCCAACGTCGGACACGCGCAGGAGCGCGACGACGGCCCCGAGCGCCCGATCCTCACCAGCGGCGACGACCTCGCTCGCCTCGGCGCGTTCCTCGCCGGCCGCGACCACTACACCGCCGACGACGCGCTCGACTACCTGCTCTCGGCGATGTGACCGGCGGGCGCGCGGGACCCGCCCGCGCGCC
>JADGGV010000036.1 GCA_019689775.1 Gemmatimonadota bacterium | reverse complement strand
GCCTCCCCCCGGTCCCTTTTCATCGGCGCGGGCTGCGCCTAAATTCCGCCCATGACGCCAGATCAGGCCCAGCCGGGGGAGGGTGCCGGGACTCGGGCGGGCGACGTGGCGCTGGTCGGGCGTCCGAACGTCGGCAAATCCTCCCTGCTGAACGCGCTCACCGGAGAGGTCCTCAGCATCGTCACGCCCCGGGCGCAGACCACGCGGGAGCGGGTCGTCGGGATCTTCACGGACGACGCCACGCAGATGGTCTTCGTCGACACGCCCGGCCTGCTCGAACCGTCCTATCTGCTGCAACGCTCGATGCTGGAGGCGGCGACGACGGCGGCCCGGGAGGCGGACCTGGTGCTCCTGCTGCTCGACCCTCTTCGCCCGGAGGAGCTCCCCCCCGAGGACTCCGTGCGTCTTCTCCAGGCTCGCGCCGATGCGCTGTTCGTGGCGATCAACAAGGTGGACGTGGCCGGGCCCGCGGACGTGGAGCGGCTGGAGCGCTGGAGCGAGGAGGTGTTGGGGCGGCCGGCCCGGCGCGTGTCGGCGCGGACCGGTGAGGGTGTGCCGGAGCTGAGGGACGCGCTTGCGGCGGCGTTGCCCGCATCTCCGTTCCTCTACCCCGCCGACGACGTGGCCGTGCAGCCCGTGCGGTTCTTCGTGGCGGAGTTCGTGCGCGAGGCGGTCTTCGAGCTGTACGAGGAGGAGATCCCCTACGCGACCGTCGTGAAGGTCGAGGAGTTCCGGGAGGCGGCGGACCCGGTCTACGTCCGGGCGACGATCTTTGTGGAGCGGGAGTCCCAAAAGCCGATCTTGCTCGGCCGCGGCGGCGCCGGCATCAAGCGGCTCGGCCAGGCCGCGCGGGCGAAGATCGAGAGCTTCCTCGGAACCCGGGTCTACCTCGACCTCTGGGTGAAGGTGCTCCCCGGCTGGCGCCGTAAGCGGAGCGCGCTGGAGTACCTCGGGTACGCCGTGCCCGAGGAGTAGGGCCGCGGCATCGGGGCGGCGCCCGCCGCCCGGTGGTCGGACGAACCGATCCCATCAAATCAGGAGTGCGCGCGATGCTGGACCCGCAACTGCTGGAGATCCTGGTCTGCCCCAAGTGCAAGGGCGAGCTGGAGTATCGACCGCAGGAGAACGAGCTGGTCTGCCTCCACTGCCGCCTCCGCTACGAGGTCCGCGACGATATCCCGATCATGCTGGTGGATGAGGCGAAGCCGCTCTGATCGCGCGGCCCGGCGGGGCGCTGCGCGCAACGGTCGGCGGCTCGCCGCGGCCAGCGCATGCATCGGCCGTCGCGCATCGCCGGCTGCGCTCGGGACGCGCCTGCGGCACGGCGCCCTTGCGGCGCTCCTCGTGCTCGGCGCGGCGGCGGGGCCCGCCCGCGCGCAGGCCCGCGTGAGCCCGGACCGCTTCCCGACCGACTCGACACGCCCTCGCCCCACCCCGAGCCCGGTGCTGGTGGCGCTCCTCTCCGCTGGCGCCCCCGGCGCGGGCGAGTACGTGCTTCGCCTCGACCGCTGGATCCCGATCGCCGCCGGCGAGCTGTTCGGGTGGTGGAACGTGGCGCGCTACCACCGCTCCGCCCGGAGCTACGAGCGGCGCTACCGCGACGTGGCCTGGGAGGTCGCTCGCCGGGTGAGCATCGGCGCTCGCCGCGACACCGCATTCGAGTATTACGAGCTCCTGAGCAAGGGGACGTACGACGCCAGCGGACCGTTCGACATGGACCCGCGGACGCCCGAGCTGGAGCCCGACACGGCCCCGGGGACGTACAACGCCTCGGTCTGGAAGCTGGCGAAGGACCTCTACCTCGGCGCCTCGCCGCCCGTCCCCGGGACCTCCGCCTACGAGAAGGCGCTGGCGTACTATCGGCAGAACGCGATCCCGCCGGCCTACGCCTGGGACTGGGGGAACCGCTACCTCGAGCAGCAGGTGTACGTCGACCTCTTTCACCGGGCCGATGCCACGTTCCGGCTGCGCGACCGCACGCTGGCGCTGCTCCTTGCGAACCACGTCGCGAGCGCCGTGGACGCGTTCGTGGCGGCCCGCCTGCGGGCGCTGACCGGCTCGCAGGTCATCGAGGTGCGTACCGGGTTCGAGCCGGACGGCTCCGCCATGCGCTGGCAGGCCGCCGTCCGGGTAGGTTGGCCATGGGGCAGTATTTGACAACCGCCCTGGCATGGTTGTAGCTTGAGCCGTATCTCTCCTCGGGACGTCCCGCACTCCCCCCAAGTCAATGGTCGTGAGATCACGCGTGGTCTTCTTCTCGCCGGGTGCTCGACCGGTGCCACCGGCGGTCGGGATCTTTGCGCGAGAGAACGGACAGGCGATCGTCGCCGTCGAGACCGCCGCGCAGGTGGTCGAGCTGGTGAACCGGACCACACCGTCGATCCTCGCGCTGTGCTCCGAGGACGGCTCGGACGTGCTGGAGCTGTGCCGGGCGCTCAAGCGCGATGCGTTCACCGCCATCGTGCCGATCGTCGTGTTCCACGAGTCGAGCCGTGAGGAGGCGGTGTACGCGTTGATCGAGGCCGGCGCCGACGAGGTGCTGGGCCGCACGCTGAGCGAGCGCGAGCAAGTGCTGCGGCTCGAGATGGCATGGCGGCGCACCGAGCGCGACCTGAGCGTGCACCCGACCACCCGACTTCCGGGAACGGCGCGCATCGAGCGCGACATCGCCGAACGGATGCGTTCGGGCGGGCTCTTCGCGGTCTGCTACGCGGACCTCGATCACTTCAAGGAGTTCAACGACCGGTACGGCTACACCGAGGGCGACCGGGTCATCCTGCTCCTGTCGAAGATTCTGCGCGACGTCGTCGTGGCGTACACCTCCGACGGCTTCGTCGGCCACATCGGCGGGGATGACTTCATCTTCAACGTACCCCTGGACGTCATGCGGGTCTGCTGCGAGGAGATCATCGCGCTCTTCGACGAGCTGATCCCGTACCAGTACACCGAGGAGGACCGGCGCGCCGGCTACTTCCTCGGCCGGGACCGCCGGGGCAACATCCTCTGGGTCCCGCTGATGACGCTCTCCATTGGCGTCGTGACGAACGCCTCGCGCCGCTTCACGCACACCGCGCGGGTCAGCGAGCTGGCCACGGAGATGAAGAGTTTCGCCAAGAAGCTGCCGGGGTCGATCTACGCGGTCGACCGGCGCTCGGACTCGCTGGACCTCCTGTCCGGATGCGCGGCGCACTCGCCGCAGCCCATGGACGTGCCGATCGACTCATGAACATCAACTGCACGGAATGCCAGGCGCTCTACCGCGTCGACCCGGAGCGCGTCCCCGTCGAGGGCGTGCGCGTCCGCTGCGCCCGCTGCCACGGCGTGTTCCTGCTGACGCGCCAGGGCGCCGCCCCTTCCCCGGCGCCGGTCACCGTCGCGGCTCCCGCCGCCGCGCCCGCGCCGCAGCCGGTCCGCTCCTTCTTCGGCGCGCAGGATCCGAACGCGCGCGCCCAGCGGATCGCGCGGGCGCTGGTCTCGGACATCGTCGCCTACCACCGGGAGCGGCGCGACCGGGCGCTCGCCGCCGGCGCGCTCCGCACCGAGTTCCGGGACGAGATCATGAAGAGCTGGGAGGAGTACGTGGCCCAGGTCGGGGACGAGCTGGCCAAGGGCACGCCACACTTCCGCCGCGCGCTGAACGACATCCTCGCGGCCGGGAACCGCGTGTTCTGAGGCCGCCGGCGCCGCCCCGCTCGGTTGCCGTGGGCGCGCGATTCCGTTAGATTTCGGTGTCGTTTCGACGACGTCATGAGGCCGTCCGCCGGGACGGCCTCACGTGTTAGAAGACGAGGAGGGACATGGCGACGGAGCTGAAGGACCGGTTGAGCGGTCAGCGCGAGCGCGTGGCGGCGCTGGGAGGCTATCTTTGACGTCGAGAACAAGCGCGTAGAGCTCGCGGCGCTGGAAGCGCGCATGGCCGAGCCCGGCTTCTGGGAGGACCAGGAGGCGGCGCGGGTGACCATCGCGCGCGTCAAGGAGTTGAAGGGCTGGGTCGAGCCGTTCGACGCCCTCTCGCGGAAGGTCGCGGACCTCGCCGAGTTGGGCGCGCTCCTCGAGCTCGAGCAGGATCCGCAGCTCGAGGCCGAGTGGCAGCAGGAGGTCGCCACGCTCGACACGGAGCTGGAGCGGCTCGAGCTGCGCACGATGCTGCGTGGGCCCGACGACGTCCGCGACGCGCTGCTCACGATCCACCCGGGCGCCGGCGGCACCGAGTCGCAGGACTGGGCGGAGATGCTCATGCGCATGTACTCGCGCTGGGCGGAGCGGCACGGCTACGAGGTCGCGGTGCTGGACCTGCTCCCGGGCGAGGAGGCCGGGATCAAGAGCGTCACGCTCGAGATCAAGGGCGAGTACGCCTACGGCTACCTGAAGGCGGAGAAGGGGGTGCACCGGCTGGTGCGGATCTCGCCCTTCGACGCGCAGAGCCGGCGGCACACCTCGTTCGCCAGCGTGTTCGTCTACCCCCTCGTCGACGACGACATCGAGATCGAGATCGAGGAGAAGGACCTTCGCATCGACGTCTACCGCTCCTCGGGCGCGGGCGGCCAGCACGTCAACAAGACGAGCTCGGCGGTCCGGATCACGCACCTGCCGACGGGGATCGTCGTCGCCTGCCAGAACGAGCGCAGCCAGTTCCAGAACAAGGCGACGGCCATGAAGATGCTGAAGGCCGCCCTGTACCAGCGCGAGCTCGAGCGACGCGAGGAGGAGCGCGCGAAGCTGGAGTCGGAGAAGGCCGACATCGCCTGGGGGAACCAGATCCGCTCGTACGTGTTCCAGCCGTATACGCTGGTGACCGATCACCGCACGGAGCTGAAGATCGGCGACATCCAGCGGGTCATGAACGGCGACATCGACCCGTTCATCGAGGCGTACCTGAAGGAGTTCGGAGCCCGTGCCACGTGAGGAGGCGGCGGTGAGGCGGAGCCAGGTCCTCGAGGATCGGCTCGCCAAGCTGGAGGAACTGAGGGCGCGCGGAGTCGCGCCCTTCGGCTATGAGTACGACGTCACGCACGACGCGGCCGCGGCGCGTGCGGCGCTCGAGGCGGCGGAGGCCGCGGGCGTGGCGAGCGACGGCGCGGCGGAGCCGGCCGTGCGCGTTGCGGGCCGCCTCGTCGCCTTGCGCAGCCACGGCAAGACGACGTTCGCGCACCTCGCGGACCGGAGCGGCCGGATCCAGCTCTACTTCAAGCTGGCCGAGCTCGGCGAGGCGGCGTACGACCTGCTCGACCTGCTCGACACCGGCGACTGGATCGGCGCGGCCGGGACGATGATGCGCACGCGCACCGGCGAGCCCACGGTGCTGGTCCGCTCCTTCGAGCTGCTCGCGAAGTCGCTTCGCCCACTCCCGCTCGGGAAGGAGGAGGTCGACCCCGAGACCGGGGAGCGCCGGGTCTACAGCGGGTTCGTCGACGTCGAGCAGCGCTACCGCCAGCGCTACGCGGATCTCGCCGTCAACCCGGAGGTGCGCAAGGTCTTCGTGACGCGGGCGCGGATCATCGCCGCGATCCGCCGCTTTCTGGACGAGCGGGGCTTCATCGAGGTGGAGACGCCCGTGCTCCAGCCGCTGTACGGGGGCGCCTCGGCGCGGCCGTTCGTCACGCACCACAACGCGCTCGACATGCGCCTCTACCTGCGCATCGCCGACGAGCTGTACCTGAAGCGGCTGATCGTCGGCGGGCTGGAGCGCGTCTACGAGATCGCCAAGGACTTCCGCAACGAGGGGATCGACCGGACGCACAACCCCGAGTTCACCATGCTCGAGTGGTACCAGGCGTTCGCGGACTACGAGGACGTCATGGCGCTCGTGGAGGAGCTCCTGGTCGAGCTGGTCGGGCTCGTCACCGGCGGTGAGCGGCGCCTGCGGCACCAGGGCGTGGAGCTCGACTTCACGCCGCCGTTCCGGCGCCTGCCCTACTTCCAGGCGCTCACGGAATACGGCGGCCTGGGCGTGGACGAGATGGACGCCGCCGCGCTGCGGGACGCGGCGCGGCGCGTCGGGATCGCCGACGCGGACACGCTGAGCCGGCCGAAGCTCCTCGACGAGCTGTTCAAGGAGCTCGTGGAACCGCACCTCGAGCAGCCCGTCTTCATCACCGACTACCCGCGCGAGCTCTCGCCGCTCGCGAAGCCGAAGCGCGGCGACCCCCGGCTCGTGGAGCGCTTCGAGCTGATGGTGGCGAGGCGCGAGCTGGCGAACGCGTTCAGCGAGCTGAACGACCCGATCGACCAGCGCGAGCGCTTCCTGGCGCAGGTCCGGCTGCGCGAGGCGGGCGACGAGGAGGCGCAGACGCTGGACGAGGACTACATCCGCGCGCTCGAGTACGGCATGCCGCCGACCGGCGGCGTCGGCATCGGCATCGACCGGCTCGTGATGCTGCTCACGGATCAGCCCTCGATCCGCGACGTGATCCTGTTCCCGACGATGCGCCCCGAGCCGGAGGCGCAGGAGTGAAGCGGCTCGACTGGTACATCGCGCGGCGGTACCTGGCCTCGCGCCGGCGCGGGCGGTTCCTCTCCCTCATCACGGTCATCGCCGTGGGCGGCGTGCTGCTCGGCGTCATGGCGCTCATCACCGTGATCGCGGTGATGACGGGGCTTCAGCGGGACCTCCAGGAGAAGATCCTCGGCACGAACCCGCACATCTTCGTGTTCGAGCAGGGGCAGGGCTTCCGGATGGGGCACTGGCGCGAGGTCTACGCGCGGGTGAAGGACCAGCCGGGCGTGGTGGCCGCCGAGCCGTTCATCATGACGCAGGTCGGCGTGACCGCGGGCTCCGACTACGCGCAGCCCGGCACGCTCTATGGCATCGATGCCACGGCGAGCCGGGTGCCGATGACCACGATCGAGGCGCAGATCCGGTCGGGGAAGCTGTCGCTCCAGCCCACGCGCAGCGGCCTGCCGGGCGTGCTCGTCGGGCGCAAGCTCGCGGACAAGCTCGGCCTCCTCGCCGGCGACACCGTCACGATGGCCTCCTTCGAGAGCATCAAGCGCGGTCCGCTCGGCGACATCGTGCCGCGCCTCCGCCAGTTCGAGGTCACGGGGCTGTTCACCACCGGGATGTACGAGTACGATACGCAGAACCTGTACGCCTCGATCCCGGCGGTCCAGGAGCTGCTCGGGATCGGGCCGGACACGGTGAGCGGGATCGCCGTCAACGTCCGCGACCCGTGGCACGCCAGCGCCGTGGGCGACACGATCAGCCGCCGCCTGGGCTTCCCCTACTGGACGACGGACTGGATGACGCTCAACCAGACCCTCTTCTCCGCGCTCAAGCTCGAGAAGCTGGCCATGGGGGTGATCCTGTTCCTGATCGTGCTGGTCGCCGCGTTCAACATCATCACCCAGCTCATCATGGTGGTGACGGACAAGACCCGGGAGATCGGCATCCTCAAGTCGATGGGCATGACGGATGCGACGGTGCTCCGCATCTTCATGCTCCAGGGGTTGGCGATCGGGGTGATCGGCACGCTCCTGGGCGCGATCGGCGGCCTCGGGCTCGTCTGGCTCCTCGGGAAGTACCACTTCATCTCGCTCCCGGGGGACGTCTACTTCATCGACACGCTGCCGGTCGCGCTCGATCCGCTGGACGTGCTGGCCATCGTGGCGCTCAGCGTCCTGGTCGCGTTCGCGGCCACGATCTACCCGGCGCGGCAAGCCTCGCGGCTCCTTCCGGTGGAGGCGATCCGGCATGAATGATCCCGGTGCGAGCGCGCGGGACGCGGAGCGGGCCGCGGCCGCGGGACTGGCGGCGGAGACCGTGGTCGCGCCCGCGGCGCCCGCACCGGCGGCCATCGAGGCGCGCGGGCTGCGCAAGACGTACACCGAGGAGGACGGGAGCGAACTCACCGTCCTCGACGGGGTAGAGGTCCGCGTCGCCCCGGGTGAAGCGGTCGCGATCATCGGCGCGAGCGGCGCCGGGAAATCGACGCTGCTGCACCTGCTGGGCGGGCTCGACCGGCCGACCGCGGGCGCCGTCCTGCTGGACGGGCACGACCTGGCCACGCTCCCGGAGAAGGAGCTGGCCGCACTGCGGAACCGCCGCATCGGGTTCGTCTTCCAGTTCCACCACCTCCTGCGGGAGTTCTCGGCGCTGGAGAACGTCATGATCCCGCAGCTCATCGCCGGGACGGACCCGGCGGCGGCGGCCGAGCGGGCGCGCGAGCTGCTCGACGCGGTGGGCCTGGGCCGACGCCTGACGCACCGCCCCTCCGAGCTCTCGGGCGGGGAGCAGCAGCGCGTGGCCGTCGCCCGGGCGCTCGCGAACCGGCCCGTGGTGCTCCTGGCCGACGAGCCGAGCGGGAACCTGGACTCGCACACGAGCGAGCAGTTGCACGACCTGTTCTTCCGGTTGCGTGCCGAACACGGCGTCGCCATGGTTCTGGCGACACACAACCGCGAGCTGGCCGATCGGGCCGACCGGATCCTCCTGGTCAAGGATTGCCAGCTCCGGAGCTTCTACCCGGCGTGACCCATGATGCTGTGCGACCATTGCGGCGAGAACGAGGCGATCATCCACCTCACGCAGATCGTGAACAACCAGATGAGCACGTTTCATCTGTGTGAGGCGTGTGCCGCGGCGAAGGGCCTCGAGCCCGGCGTCAGCGTCGGGAACCTCCCGCTCGCCGACTTTCTTGCGCAGATGGGGAAGAGCGGGACGATGGAAGCGACGATCGGCGGCCCGTGCGTCTTCTGCGGGCTCAAGCTGGAAGACTTCAAGAAGACCGGGCGCCTCGGGTGCTCGCACTGTTATGTCACGTTCGAGCCGCACCTGCGCGGGTTGCTGCGTCGGCTCCACGGCGGGACGCAACACCTGGGGAAGGTGTACCTCCCGCCGGACCCGACGCGGGCGCAGCGGCAGGAGCGGTTGGCCGGGCTGCGGCGCAAGCTGGACCGGGCGGTCTCGATCGAGGACTTCGAGCGCGCGGCCAAGCTGCGCGACCTGATCCGCGAACTGGAGGCGGCGCAGTAGGCATGCGGGACCTGAGCGGGCTCCAGGATTTCGGTCTCGGCTGGTTGGAGAGCCGCGGCCCGCACGCGGACGTGGTGCTCTCCACCCGCGTCCGGCTGGCGCGAAACCTCCAGGGGCATACGTTCGCCCCACGGCTGCGCGAGCGGGAGCGGGAGCAGATCTTCGAGCGCGTGCGCCAGGCGGCGGAGCGCAGCACCGGCCTGCGGGGCGGGATGGCGCTCGATCTCTCGGAGCTCACGCCGCTCTCGCGGCAGGTGCTGCTGGAGCGACACCTGATCTCGCGCGAGCTGGCCGGGGGTGGCCCGGAGGGGCCGCCGCGGGGCTCAGGGCTCATCGTGAGCGCCCGCGAGAACGTGGGGCTGATGGTCAACGAGGAGGACCACCTCCGCCTACAGTGCCTGATGTCGGGGCTCTGCCTGGAGGAGGCGTTCCAGTTGGTCGACAGCGTCGACGAGGAGCTCGGCAGCGAGCTGCCGTTGGCGTACCACCAGGAGTTCGGCTACCTCACGAGCTGCCCGACGAACGTCGGGACGGGGCTGCGCGCCTCGATCCTGATCCACCTGCCGGGGCTCGTGCTGACAAAGGAGATCGGCAAGGTCCTCCAGGGGCTGGGACAGATGGGGCTGACGTTCCGCGGGCTGTACGGCGAGGGCTCGGAGGTCGTCGGCAACTTCTTCCAGATCTCGAACCAGACGACGCTCGGCAAGAGCGAGGAGGACCTGATCGACCACCTGCGCAAGGTGGCGACGACGGTCATCGAGAAGGAGCTCCAGGCGCGGGACGTGCTCATGCGCGACGCCCGGGCGGTGATGGAGGACAAGATCTGGCGGGCGTACGGGCTGCTCCGCTACGCGCGCTCGGTCTCGTTCGACGAGGTGATGAACCTCCTGAGCGGCGTGCGGCTCGGCGTCAGCATGAACCTGCTCCCGGGGCTTCGTGTATACACGCTCAACAAGATCATGATCTACAGCCAGGCTGCGCACCTGGAGCAGGCGGCCGGACGCGGCCTCACCGAGACGGAGAGCGATTTGCATCGGGCGTCCTACGTCCGGCGCATTCTCGGTACGGAGGGGCAGGTGTCCGCGGACGACGACGCTCGCGGGCGACGACCGGGCGCGTGAGCCGGGCTGGAACGCAGGGTGAGTCTCCGGCGACGAGGGCTTCCATGAATTACAACTTCACGGATCGGGTCCGCAAAGTCCTCGCGATGGCGCGCGAGGAGGCGATCCGGCTGCAGCACGACTACGTCGGCACGGAGCACATCCTCCTCGGCTTGATCCGCGAGGGGGAGGGGATGGCGGCGACGGTACTGACGAACCTGAACGTGGACCTCGAGCAGGTGCACGAGCGGATCGAGGAATCGGTGCGCAAGGGGAAGGCGACCATCGCCCTCGGCGAGCTGCCCTACACGTCGCGCGCCAAGAAGGTGCTCGAGTACGCCATGGCCGAGGCGCGCGAGCTGAACCACTCCTACGTGGGCACCGAGCACCTGCTGCTCGGGCTGCTGCGTGAGGAGAAGGGGATCGCCGCGCAGGTGCTGAACTCGCTCGGCGTCACGCTGGAGGAGGCCCGGGCGGAGACGTTGAAGCTGCTGGGCAGCGACGTGAACCCGTCGCAGCCCTCGCCGACCGGGGGGAGCAGCATGGCGGCGCCGAAGGGCGAGAAGAAGTCGAAGACGCCGGCGCTCGACCACTTCTGCCGGGATCTGACCGAGCTGGCGCGCGAGGGCAAGCTGGACCCGACGATCGGCCGCGCGAAGGAGATCGAGCGGGTGATGGAGGTGCTGTCGCGGCGCAAGAAGAACAACCCGGTGCTGATCGGCGAGCCGGGCGTGGGGAAGACGGCGATCGTGGAGGGGCTGGCGCAGCTCATCGCGAAGGGCGAGTGCCCGGAGTCGCTCCGCGACCACCGGGTCCTGGCGCTGGACATGGCGGCCGTCATCGCGGGCACGAAGTACCGCGGCCAGTTCGAGGAGCGGCTCAAGGCGATCATGAACGAGATCGCCCAGAACAAGAACATCATCCTGTTCATCGACGAGCTGCACACGCTGGTGGGCGCGGGCGCGGCGGAGGGCGCGATCGACGCGTCGAACATGCTCAAGCCGGCGCTGGCGCGCGGCGAGCTGCAGTGCGTGGGCGCCTCGACGCTGAACGAGTACCGCAAGTACATCGAGAAGGACGGCGCGCTCGAGCGGCGCTTCCAGCCGATCATCATTGACCCGCCGACGGTCGAGGAGACGGTGGAGATCCTCAAGGGGCTGCGGAAGCACTACGAGGATCACCACAAGGTCGAGATCCCGGACGACACGCTGGCGGCCGCCGCGAAGCTCTCAGAGCGCTACATCACCGACCGCTTCCTGCCGGACAAGGCGATCGACGTGATCGACGAGGCCGGCGCGCGCGCGCGGCTGGCGACGCAGGTGCCGCCGCCCGAGGTCGCATCGCTCAAGGAGGAGCTGGAAGCGATCGGCGCGCGCAAGGACGCGGCGATCCGCGACCAAGACTTCGAGCGTGCGGCGGAGCTGCGCGACGAGGAGCGTGAGCTCCAGGGGCAGATCCGCCAGAAGCAGGAGGAGTGGGAGCAGGAGCGGCGCAACCACCGGCCGGTCATCACGGACGAGGAGATCTCGTTCATCGTGAGCCGCTGGACGGGGATCCCGGTGACGCGGCTCCAGGAGGCGGAGACGGAGCGTCTCGTCCGCATGGAGGAGGAGCTGCACAAGCGGGTGGTCGGGCAGGACGAGGCGATCCGGGCGATCAGCCGGGCGATCCGGCGCAGCCGGGCGGGCCTGAAGAATCCGAACCGGCCGATCGGCTCGTTCATCTTCAGCGGCCCGACCGGGGTGGGGAAGACGGAGCTGGCCCGCGCGCTGGCCGAGTTCCTGTTCGCCGACAAGGACGCGCTCATCCGGGTCGACATGTCGGAGTACATGGAGAAGTTCTCGGTGTCGCGGCTGATCGGCGCGCCTCCCGGCTACGTCGGCTACGAGGACTCGGGGACGTTGACGAAGGCGGTGCGCCGCCGTCCGTACTCGGTCATCCTGCTGGACGAGATCGAGAAGGCGCACCCGGACGTCTTCAATATCCTGCTCCAGGTCCTCGACGAGGGCCGGCTGACGGACAACTACGGCCGGGTGATCGACTTCAAGAACACCGTCCTCATCATGACGTCGAACCTGGGGGCGCGGGACATCACGAAGAACAAGTCCCTGGGCTTCCACCAGCGCGACGAGAAGACGGCGTACGAGAACATGCGGAACCGGGTGAAGGAGGAGATCGAGCGGGCCTTCAACCCGGAGTTCCTGAACCGTGTGGACGACATCATCATCTTCCACCCGCTCACGCGGGAACAGATCGGCGAGATCGTCCATATCATGCTCAAGGACGTGCGCGACCGGCTGGCGGAGGACGGGATCAAGCTGCGGCTGACGGATGCGGCGGTCTCGTTCCTGGTCGACCGGGGCTACGACGAGAAGTTCGGCGCCCGGCCGCTGCGCCGCGCGATCCAGCGCTACCTCGAGGATCCGCTGTCGGAGAAGATCCTGACGAGCGAGATGTCGGCGGGCGACGAGATCGAGGCCGACGTCGGCGCCGACGGTGAGGGCTTCGAGTTCCGTGTACTCTCTTCGACGAAGACATGAGCGCAGGTAGCCCGCTAGATCAGAGACGCTCGGGCCTGAGGGCCGCCGCTGGTGCGGCGGCCCTCGTGGTGTTTGCCGTCGCGGGACCGGCGGCCCACCCGCTCGTGGCGCAGCAGCCGCGGGGCGGCCAGGCCGTGCAGCGCGTTCCGGTGCTCCAGGTCGAGGTGCAGGGCGCGACCCGCGAGAAACCCGAGGACGTCCGCGCCGCGCTGGGGATCCAGGCCGGCGACACGATCACGTACCGCTCGATCGAGCGCGGCGTGCGCCGGCTCTACGCCACCGGCAACTACGACGACGTGAAGGTGCTGGCGCACGAGAGCGATCCCACCGTCCCGAACGCGCCGGTCACGCTCGTGGTCGAGGTCAAGGAGCGGCCGTTCATCTCGGAGATCCGGTTCCGTGGCCTCGAGCACGTGAGTCCGGGCGCGATCACGGATACGCTGCACCTGCGGGCCGGGATGCCGCTGCAACCGGAGAAGGTGGCGCAGGCGGAGGCGCGCGCGCGGAAGCTGTTGGCCGACAAGGGATTCGCCGCGCGGAAGGTCGAGCACCACTTGGAGCCGGTGCCCGGGCGGACCGGCACGTACCGGCTGATCTTCGACGTCGACGAGGGGCGGCGCGTCGCGATCGCGGACGTCGGCTTCGTGGGGAACAAGGTCTTCAGCGAGTCCGCGCTCAAGGACGCGATGCAGACGAAGCCCGAGGGCTTCCTCTGGTTCCGGCAGGGGACGTACGACGAGGAGCGGGTGCGCAAGGACGTGCGGGAGAACATCCCGGCGTACTACGCGGCGCGGGGCTACATCGATGCGGTGGTGACGGGGGACTCGCTGGTCGTGGATCCGGAGACGGGGAAGGCGAAGCTCATCATCAAGGTGCAGGAGGGGCCTCGCTATCGGCTGGCGGACTTCGACATTCGCGGGAACCACCATTTTCCGTCGGAGGAGCTGAGGAAGTACTTTCAGACGGACCGTGGCGGGCTGCTCCAGGGGCTGGGGCTGGCGGGGCGCGACACGAGCTCGCACCCGGTCTTCGACGAGGGTGCGTTCCAGAAGGCGACCGACCGGATCCGTCAGCTCTACAACAACCAGGGGTACCTCTACGCGCGGGTCGAGCCGGTGATCGTGCGCGACACGTCGGCGAGCGGGGAGCCGACGGTGAACGTGGCGTGGGAGATCCAGGAGGGGCAGCCGGCGTACGTCAACCGGGTGACGATCAACGGGAACACGTACACACACGAGCGGGTGATCCGCGAGCAGATCCTGCTGCTTCCGGGTGACGTGTACAGCGAGGAGCTGCTCATCCAGAGCTATCGCAACATCATGGCGCTGGGCTTCTTCGAGAGCCCGCTGCCGATGCCGAAGATCGAGCCGAACGAGAAGGGCGACGTCGACCTGACGTTCGACGTGAAGGAGAAGCAGACCGGATCGGTCAACTTCGGGACGGCGATCGGCGGGTACGCCGGTCTGTCGGGCTTCCTGGGCTACGACCAGCCGAACCTGTTCGGGCAGGCGAAGGCGGGCCACCTGCGCTGGGAGTTCGGGCAGTACGCGAACAACCTGGAGGCGAGCTACACCGACCCGGCGATCTTCGGCTCGCTGATCAGCGGCTCGGCCTCGGTCTTCAGTTCGTACGACCGCTTCTTCCCCTTTGCGTCGGAGGGGCGGCGGCGGCGCACCGGCGGCTCGTTCCGCTTCGGGTTCCCGCTGCCGGGGGATCGTTCCGGGCGCACCCGGGTATTCCTCGGCTATTCGCTCGCGCGCACGACGTACAAGGCGTTCGACGAGGAAGCCGGCTCCTCGATTTTCGGGCTGCCGCCGGGTTACCAGAGCACCGTGACGGTGGACCTGGTGCGCAATACGCTCGACAGCCCGATCTTCCCGACGGTCGGGACGAAGCAGGAGCTGGAGGTCGACGTCAACGGCGGCCCGTTTGGCGGCGATGCGAACTTCCAGAAGTTCACGGTGAACGGCGCGTGGTACGTGCCGGTGGCCAGCCTCGGCGGCGGCCGCCCGGGCGCGCGGCCCGTGCGGTTCACGCTCGGGATGACGGCCGAGGCCGGTGCGATCACCGGCGATGCGAGCAACTTCCCGTTCGAGCGCTTCTGGATGGGCGGCGTGCAGTTTGGCCGCCCGCTCCGCGGCTACGACGAATCGACGATCACGCCGCTGGGGTACGTCCCGAAGTGCAGTGGCACGGCGGTCGGTTGTCCGCCGCTCCAGGACCGGCTGGGCGACGCCTATCTCCGCCTCAGCACCGAGTTCGCGGCGCGCATCAACGACAACCTCTCGCTGTCGCTGTTCTACGACGCCGGGAATCTGTGGCGGTCTCCGGGCGAGATGAACCCGACCCGCCTGCTGCGCGGCGCCGGTATCGGCGCGACGATCGTGACGCCGTTCGGGCCCCTGGGCCTCGACTACGCCTACGGGTTCGACAAGGACAAGCCGGGCTGGCAGCTCCACTTCAAGTTCGGGCCCGGGTTCTAACCCTCAACGAGTGAGTGCTGGACGAATGCGCAAACGTTGGAGCATGCTCGCCGCCGCCGCCGGCGTCGCCTTGCTGGCCGGTACCGCCTCGGCCCAGAGCCCGGGCAAGATCGCCTACGTGGATTCGCGCAGGCTCATCGCCGAGGCCCCCGGCGCGAAGGAGGCTCAGAGCACCTTCGAGAAGGAGATGGCGGGCTTCCAGGCGCAGATGAAGGTCATGGAGGACTCACTGAAGGCCATGATGGACGAGTACCAGCAGAAGAGCGTCGTGTACTCGCCGGAGGTCAAGCGCCAGAAGGAAGAGGCGATCCGCGCGAAGCAGGAGGCCTACCAGCAGAAGGCGCAGCAGCTCGAGGAGCAGGCCGGCCGCCGCCAGAGCGAGCTCGTCCAGCCGATCATGGACCGGATCAAGACCGTGCTCAACGACGTGCGCAAGGAGGGCGGTTACGCCGTCATCTTCGACGTCGCGGGCAACTCCGGGCTGGTTGCGGCCGACCCGTCGCTCGACATCACCGACCAGGTGCTCACGCGGCTGAAGCAGACGGCCTCCACGGCGGGCGCGGCGAAGCCGGGCGCCACGGCGGCGCCGACGAAGAAGCCATAGTCCGACAACTGCAAACGACGACGACCTGTGAGGGCCTCAGAGATTGCGGCGCTCGTAGGGGGTCGTTTCGAGGGGGGCGACGACCCGGAGATCCGGGGCGTAGCCCCCCTCGAACGTGCGGGGGGCGAGGAACTGACGTTTCTTGCCAGCCCCCGCTACCTCCCCTATCTTGAGCGCGCTGACGCCGCAGCGCTGCTGGTGGCGGAGTCCTTGGAGGAGAGGGGGCGCACGAGGATGCCTCGCATCATCGTGCGCGACGTGTATTCGGCCCTGGCGGTGGTCCTGGCGCGCCTGTACCCGGAGGCGCGACCGGAACCGGGCGTGCATCCGACGGCGGTGATCGGCGCGGGGGTGCAGCTCGGCCGGGATGTCACGGTCGAGGCGTACGCGGTGATCGGGGCGGGCGCGGTGATCGGGGCGGGAGCGCGGATCGGCGCGCATGCGGTGGTCGGCGCGGAGTGCGTGGTGGGGGAGGCGGTGGTGCTGCACCCGCACGTGACGCTGTATCCGCGTACGGTGATCGGTGCGCGGACGATCGTGCATTCGGGGGCGCGGTTGGGGGTGGATGGGTTCGGCTACGCCCGGGAACGGGGCGTGCACCGGAAGGTGCCGCAGGTCGGGCGGTGCGTGATCGGCGCGGATGTCGAGATCGGCGCGAACACGACGATCGACCGGGGCTCGATCGGCGACACGGAGATCGGGGACGGGGTGAAGATCGACAATCTCGTGCACCTGGGGCACAACGTGCGGGTGGGCGAGCACTCGATCATCGTGGCGCAGGTCGGCGTGTCGGGGAGCACGCGGCTCGGGCGTGGGGTGACGCTGGGTGGGCAGGCGGGCTTGACGGGGCACATCGAGGTGGGGGAC
>JADGGV010000035.1 GCA_019689775.1 Gemmatimonadota bacterium | reverse complement strand
GCCGCCGGCACACCGGCGGCCGGGCCGTCGCCGCATCCGGGCGCAACTCGGTGCTGCGCGACGGACTTGCGTCCCGGAACCGGGCGCCCTATCGTCCCCCCAGCCAACCAGCCGCCCGCCGCGGCGGCCGCGTTCCGTCCGTGGACCGGATGGAGCCGCCGCGGTCCCGGACTCGCCGGCACCTCCGGGCACCACCGCCATCCCAACACCGGAGTCGTCCCATGCGACACAGCCGTCTGCTCGCCACGGTCCTCGCCGCCGGGCTCGCCACGGTGGCGACCGCCGCGCCCGCGCGCGCGCAGGTCACGTTCACGTCGGAGACGTCCGTCAAGTTCGGCGGCGGGCTGGGGAAGATGGTCGGCTTCGCCGCGAGGCTCGGCGGCGGCTCGACGACGAACACCGAGACGTCGTACATCTCGGGGCACAAGATGCGCACGGACGCCGGAGGCCGCTCGACGATCATCGACGTCGACGCCGGCACGATCACAATGCTCGACAACAAGGCGAAGACGTACAGCACGATGACCTTCGAGGAGATGGCCGCCGCGCTGGACGCGATGACGAACCAGGCCAAGGCGAGCTACGCGCAGGCGAAGGCGGACGCGAAGGCGAAGGGCGAGGCGGTGCCGGATGTCGAGCTCAAATACAAGGTGGACGTCGAGAACACCGGCGAGACGCAGGACATCGCCGGCTACCGGGCCGCGCGCTCGTTCATGACGCTGACGGTCGAGACGCGCGCGACGCCGGAGGGGAAGTCCGAGAAGGAGGACGCCGGCACCCTCGTCGTCCTCGTCGACACCTGGAACTCGACGACCGTGCCGACGCGCGCGGCGCAGCAGGAGTTCCAGGCGGCGTACGCGAAGCGGGTCTCGCGCGACTTCCGCGGGGCGACCCGGATGCTTTCGGCGGCGTTCGCGGGCGATCCGCGCATCGCGCAGGCGCTCGAGGCCTCCGGCAAGGAGCTCCAGAAGCTGCCCGGCGTGTCGGTCAAGTCGACGACGTACGTCATCGGCGTGCCGCCCGGGCAGAAGTTCGACCGCAAGCTCGCGCTCGGCGAGGCGGGCGAGAAGGCCGAGGCGAAGGAGAGCGGCGCGAAGAAGGCCGGCAAGGGCCTCTTCGGCAAGCTGAAGCAGGCCGCCGCCGCGGCCGCCGCAGGCGACGAGGAGCAGCGGCAGGAGCAGGACGAGAAGGCCGCGCCGAAGCAGGGCACGATCCTCACGACCAGCACCGAGCTGAAGGAGATCAAGGCGGGCCCGGTGCCGGCGTCGCTGTTCGAGGTGCCGGCGGAGTACAAGAAGGTCGAGTCGGCGCTGTCGAAGCCCCAACACTGAGGCGACGCCGCCGCCGCGACGCACCGCCGCCGCCGCGGCTTCCGCGACGCGCCGAGGCTCCGCGGGCGCCGCGACGAGCCACCGCACCGATGCTCCGCCGCCGCCGACTCCGCAGGGGGACGGCGGCGGCTTCCGTTTCGGCCCGGCGCGGAACTCCGGCGCGGCGCCGCGGGGTATGGACCGCGGCCGCCGGCGCGCGTATCCTGCCGCGGCCCCGCACCCCCTGAACGTGCCGTGGAGGCGCCGTGAAACGCCGCACCTTCCTCCAGCATACGTCCCGCGCGCTGGCGACCGCGGGGATCCTCGGTCCGGGCCGCGTCGGCGTGTTGGCCGCCTCGCCGCGCGCGGCCGACGCGTTCACGCGGCTGCGTGACCGCTACTTCCTGCGCGTGCTCGCGCTCAACCCGGTCACGTCCACGTACCTTGGCGGCGACGGCTACTCCGACGACCTGCGCGAGGTCAATGGCCGGCTACGTGACTACCGGCCCGAGGCGCTCCAGGACGAGATCCGCTTCTACCGCGACGTGAAGCGCGAGCTAGCCCGGATCCCCGCGACCGAGCTGCCGGCGGCCGAGCGGATCGACCGCGCGGTGCTGGAGGCGCAGCTCGACTTCATGCTCCACCAGCTCGAGGAGCTGCACTACCCGCAGCGCGCGGTGGACACGTACGTCGCCGAGCCGTTCCGCGGCGTGGACTGGCAGCTCCAGCAGATGACCGACGTGGGCGGCGGGCTGCTCGGCACCGAGGCGGAGTGGCGGCTGGTCGTCGAGCGGCTGCGCGCGGTGCCGGGCTACGTCGCGGCGGCCCGGGCGAACCTGCTGGAGGGGAAGCGCGTCGGCAACGTGCCGGACCGGCGCATGGTCGAGCGTGACGGGATCGCCGGGAGCCGCGCGAACGCGGAGTACTTCGAGCGGACCCTGCCGGCGCAGGCCAAACGCTCCCTGGGCGCGCGGCCGTTCGCCGCGGGCATGCTGCGCGACCTCGCCGAGGCCGCATCCGCGGCCGCGCGCGCCTACGCCGACTTCGCGACGTTCCTCGGCGCGACGTTCGACACGCAGGAGAAGGCCGACCGCTTCGCGGCCGGCGTGAAGGAGTACGAGTGGCGCGTCCACAACAACCTGCGCGATCCGCGCTCCGTGGACGAGCTGTGGCGCCACGGCGCGGAGCAGGTGGCCCATTACCAGGCGCGCATCTTCGAGGTCGCCGAGCGGCTGGCCCGGGATGCCGGCCTCGGGCTGCGCTTCGGCACGCCCGCGGAGCGGAACGCCTCCGTGCGCGCCGTCATGGCGCACCTGGCCAAGGACTCGCCCCGGGACGACGACGAGCTGCTGCGCTGGTACGTCGAGACGGGCGAGCGCGCCGTCGCCTACGGGCGCGAGCACGGGCTCTTCGACATTCCGGCCGATTACCGCCTCGACGTCTACCCGACCCCGCCGGTGCTGCGCAGCACGATCGACGCCGCCTACTACGCGGCGCCGCCGTTCAAGAAGTCCGGCGTCGGGCGCTTCTACCTGACGCCGACGGGCAACGACCCCGGCGCGCTCAAGCTGAACAACCGCGCCTCCGTCGCGGACACGGCGCTGCACGAGGGCTTCCCCGGCCACGACTGGCACTTCAAGTACATGGCGGAGCACGCGGACCGGATCTCCAACATCCGCTGGCTCACCCCCGGCGCGGTCGAGGATTCCTCCTCGATGTGGGAGGACTCCATGGCCGCCGAGGGCTGGGGGCTGTATGCCGAGGAGCTGATGTCCGAGCCCGTCGCCGGCCGCGAGTATGGCTTCTACACCCCCGGCGAGTACCTCTACGAGCTCCAGGGCCAGCTCCTGCGCGCCGTCCGCGTGCGCGTCGACGTCGGCCTGCACACCGGCCGCATGACGTTCGACGAGGCGCGCGACTACTTCACCGAGAACGTCGACTTCTACCCGGGCGCCTGCGCCGCCGCCGCCTCCGACCCGACCGCGAAGGCGATCTGCGACGGCGCCGAGCGCGCCATCTACCGCTACTCGAAGTGGCCCACCCAGGCCATCACCTACAATCTCGGCAAGAACGCGATCCTCGAGCTCCGCGAGGCGTACCGCAAGGCGCGCGGCGCGCGGTTCTCCGAGAAGGAGTTCCACGAGCGGTTCATGGCCATGGGGACGATCCCGGTGGGGTATTTCCGGGAGACGTTCCTCGCGGAGGGCGCGGCGGTCGGGTGAGGGGACGGCGGGTTCTTGGGGTGCCGGGGCGCGTTGGGTTTCCGGGGCGCGGGAGCTGCGACGGCGGGGCGGCGCCCGCGCCCGGGGCACGAGGCGCGCGTCGCCGTCCACGCACCGTGCAGATCGTGCGCAGCGCCGTGATGGAGCCCGAACCGCCGGCCGCGTCTACGCCTTGAGGGGCTCCGCCATCAGCGCGACGACGTTCGACTCCGGGTCGCGGAAGAACGCGAGCCACAGCTCCCGGTCGCCGAGGTCGGCGACGACGTGCGGCGCCTGCTCGAACGCCACGCCTCGCGCGACCAGCTCCGCGTGCGCCGCCGCGATGTCGTCGACCTTGTAGTAGACGATCGACGCCGGATGGTCGTGCTCCGGCGACGTCGCCGTCCCGAGCAGCAGGCGGACGCCGCCGCAGTCGAAGAACGCCATGTCGCCGGCGCGGAACAGGAAGCGCATGCCGAGCGTGTCGCGGTAGAACGCCGTCGCCCGCTCGACGTCGTGCACGTTGATCGCGATCTGCCCGATCCGGTCCAGCCCGAAGCTCGTGACGGTCGGCATGGCGCTCTCCCCCCGGTGGCGTGGTCGACGACGGCGCGTACCTTCAAGGACGACGCTGCCTAGATAACGCGGCGCGCCGACGTGCGCCATGCGTACAGGGGGCGGGATGAGCCCCGCCGGGGCGGCCGCGGTCGGCCCGAGCGCCGCGGCGGAGGCGGCCGGTACGGTCCATTCACGGAGGATTCCATGCGGCTACGGGGTTCGATCCTGATGCTGCTGTTCTGCGCGGTCCCGGTCGTGGCGCAGCAGCCGGCGGGCGGCGCGCCGCCGATCACGGTCGGCGAGATCGACGGGCACCTGCGGTTCCTGGCGTCGGACCTGCTGGAGGGGCGGGCGCCGGGGACGCGGGGCGGGCGGCTCGCGACCGAGTACATCGCGAGCCAGCTCCGCGCGTACGGGCTGAAGCCCGGGAACGGCGACTCGTACCTCCAGGAGCTGCCGATCGAGCTGGTGACGCTGAAGCCCCAGACGCTGCGCGTGGCGGCGAGCGGCAAGGCGACGGCGCAGCTCCGGCAGCCCGAGGACGTCGTCGTGTGGTCGGGGTCGCCGGCGGCCGAGTCGGCGGCGAAGGGCGAGCTGGTGTTCGTCGGCTACGGCGCGAAGGCGCCGGAGTACCGCTGGGACGACTTCAAGGGGATGGACCTGAAGGGGAAGATCCTGCTGGTGCTGGTCAACGACCCGCCGGCGACGGCGAAGGAGCCGGGCCTGTTCGGCGGGAAGGCGATGACGTACTACGGCCGCTGGACGTACAAGTTCGAGGAGGCGGAGCGGCAGGGGGCGGCGGGCGCGCTGATCGTACACACGACGGAGCGCGCCGGCTACCCGTGGCACACCGTGGTGGGGTCGTGGGGGAAGGAGCAGCGGATGCTGCCGCGACCGGCGGACGCGCCGCCGCCGCTGGCGTTCCGGGGGTGGATCACGGACAGCGCGGCGACGGCGCTGCTAAAGCAGGCGGGGCTGGACCTGGCGAAGCTGCGCAAGCAGGCGGAGTCGCGGAGCTTCAGGCCGGTGGCGACGGGGATCACCCTCGAGGTGGCGTTCCAGAACGACGTCGCCCACCTGAGGTCGGCGAACGTCGTGGGAATCGTGCCGGGCACGGACCCGAAGCTGAAGGACACGTACGTGGTGCTCAGCTCGCACTGGGACCACTTCGGGATCGGCCCCGCCGTGGACGGCGACTCGATCTACAACGGCGCGCTGGACAACGCGTCCGGCGTCGCCGACCTGCTAGCGGTGGCGCGGGCGGCGGCGCAGTCCCCGCCGACGCGGCGCTCGCTGCTGTTCGCGTTCGTGACCGCGGAGGAATCCGGGCTGCTCGGGTCGCAGTACTTCGCCGAGCACCCGACCGTGCCGCTCGCCAGCCTGGTCGCGAACCTGAACGTCGACGGCGGCAACCTGCTCGGGCGGGTGAACGACCTGGTCGTGCTGGGCGAGAAGAAGAGCTCGCTCGGCGCGTCGCTCCTCGAGATGATCGCGCCCGAGGGGATGCGGCTCCGGCCGGAGGAGCACCCGGAGGCGGGCTACTTCTACCGGTCGGACCACTTTTCATTCGCGAAGCAGGGCGTGCCCGCGGTCTCGATCGGCGAGGGCTACGACTTCGTGGGGAAGCCGGCGGGGTGGGGCCAGCAGCAGGAGGAGGACTACACCGCGCACCGCTACCACCAGCCCTCGGACGAGTACCGGCCCGACTTCGACCTGACGGGCGCGGTCCAGCTCTCGGACATCGTACTGCGCTTCGCGCGCCGGCTCGCGGACTCGCCGGAGCTGCCGACCTGGGCGCCGGACGCGGAGTTCAGGCGGAAGGCGGAGCCGGTCTCGCAGTAGGGGCGCGGCGAGGTCGCCCGGCGCGGCGGCGCCGGGCTCACCCCCCGTCGAGGGCGCTCCAGGGGTCGGTCGCCGCGGCGAGGCGCGCGAGCATCTGCCGGTAGCGCTGGCGCGCCTCCTCGTGCCGCCCGGCCAGGATGTCGGCGGTGGCGGGCGCGATCACCAGCTCCATGAGCGCGCGGTAGACCTGCTGCGCGTCCGGGCGCGCGTCGATGGCCGCCACGATCGCCGGTGCGGTGGCGTAGTACCGCGCGATCTCCTGGCGCCCTTCCTCGGTGCGGGCGAGCACGGTGTCGCGGAACGTGCGCAGCACCGTGAGCATCTCGCAGTCGCCCGGGAGCCCGACCGCCTCGCACGCCGCCGTGGCGATCGGGTCCGGGTTCGGCGGCGGTCCGGCCGGCGGCTCCGCCGAAGGGGGCGTGGCGGGGGGAACGGGCATCGCGTACTCCGGGACGGGAGGTCGTCGACGCGGTGACTGCGCATCGAAGCTACGCCGCCGCGCCGCGCCGTGGGTGATCGTTCCGTGCGGGTTTCGTGAGGAATTCGTGAAGCCGCCGCACCTCGCCCCGGCTCCTCGTTCGCTTCTTGCGTATCTTCCGCGTCCGCCGGCGCGCGGTTACATTCCCGCGCCCTTCCGCCCCCGCCAGGGGACGGGAGGACGGGTGCGCCGCTGACGCCGGAGGATGACCTCGTGGTCCGATTGATCCCCCGCGACGAGAACTTCTACGGACTGTTCATCGATCTCGCCCGTCGGCTGACGGCTTCCGCCGCGCTGCTGCACAAGCTGTTCGAGGAACCGTCGCAGCTCCAGGCGCACGCGGCGGCGATAAAGCAGGTCGAGCACGAGGCCGACACGATCACGTACGACATCATCCTCCGCCTGAACCGCAGCTTCGTGACGCCGCTCGACCGGGAGGACATCCATCTGCTGGCCTCTCAGCTCGACAGCGTCGTGGACCTGCTGGACGGCACGGCCCGACGCGCCGTGATGTTCCGGATCACGGAGAGCAAGGCGCCGGCCACGAGGCTGACGGCGCTCATCGTGGAGGCGACGTCGTACATCGAGGAGGCGGTCGGCAACCTGCGGCGGCTGAAGGTCGCCACGCAGAACAACAAGCAGATCAAGGAGCTGGAGGAGGCCGGCGACGCGGTCTACCACGCGGCCGTCGGCGAGCTGTTCGTCGGCTCGCCGAACCCGCTCGACGTGATCCGCTGGAAGGAGCTCTACGACACGCTCGAGGACGCGCTCGACCAGTGCGAGCACGTGGCGAACGTCCTCGAGACGCTCGCCCTGAAGCACGGCTGACCGTGGCGACCTACGTCATCATCATCGTCGGCATCGCGTTCCTGTTCGACTTCATCAACGGCTTCCACGACTCGGCGAACGCGATCGCGACCGTCGTCGGCACGCGCGTGCTCAAGCCGCTCTACGCCGTCGGCTGGGCGGCGATCTTCAACTTCGCTGCCGCGTTCGTGGTGGGGACGGCCGTCGCCAGGACGATCGGCGTGGGGATGATCGACGTGGCCGTGGTCACGCCGAGCGTCGTGCTCGGCGGGCTGCTCGGCGCCATCATCTGGAACCTCATCACCTGGTACTTCGGGCTGCCGTCGAGCTCGTCGCACGCGCTGATCGGCGGCTACGCGGGCGCCGCCGTCGCGCGGGCCGGCTTCGAGGCCATCATCCCGTCGGGGTGGACGAACACGCTCCTCTTTATCGTCCTCTCGCCGATCATCGGGATGATCCTCGGCTTCACGCTGATGGTGCTGACGTACTGGCTGTTCCACCGCGTGCCGGCCGGCAAGGTCGACCGCATCTTCCGCCACGGGCAGCTCGTCTCCTCCGCGCTCTTCTCGCTCTCCCACGGCGCCAACGACGCGCAGAAGACGATGGGGATCATCGTCGGGCTCCTCGTGGCGACGCAGGGCGAGTTCGCGCACGCGACCGGCCCGCTGCGCCACCTCTACCTCCCGAGCGCCGATCACATCCCGCTCTGGGTCGAGATGATCGCCTACATCGCGATCTCGCTCGGCACGCTCTTCGGCGGCTGGCGCATCATCCACACGATGGGGAACCGCATCACGCGCCTGAAGCCGGTCGGCGGCTTCGCCGCCGAGGCCGGCGGCGCGCTCAGCATCCTCCTCGCCACGACGTTCGGCATCCCCGTCAGCACGACGCACACGATCACCGGCTCGATCGTCGGCGCCGGGATGGCGCACCGCGTCACCTCCGTGCGCTGGAGCATCGCCACCCGCATCGTCTGGGCGTGGCTGCTGACGATCCCCGCCGCCGCGCTCTTCGCGGCCGTCGCGTACTGGATCCTGGCGGCGCTGGTCCACGCGTGAGGCCGGGCGGCTGAGATCGGCGTTGGATCGCGCGCGCCGAACCCGTATCTTCGAGGTCGCGCAGCCGGAGACCTCGAGATGCGTCTCATCGCCCTCCTCCCGATCACCCTCGCGCTGCTCGGCGTTCGCCCCGCATCCGCGCAGGTGCGGATCGTCGGGCGCGTGCTGGAGTCGGAGTCGTCGCACCCGATCCCCGGCGCGGACGTGATCTTCCGCACGCCGTACGGCGCCTACGTGGGGCGCGCCACGACCGATTCGCTGGGGCGGTTCGAGAAGGTGGTGCAGGGCGGCGCCGGGGTGAGCATCTGGGCGAGCCGTGCCGGCTACCATCAGGTGCTCACCCCGGTGTTGTACTTCGACGGTCGGAGCTACTTCGAGGTCGAGGTCCGCCTCGACCCGACGGTGGCGCTGCTGGCGCCGCTCGAGGTGATCGCGCGCGCCGAGGTGGACCCGAGCCATTTCCTCGACGCATTCCGGCACCGGCTCCGGACCGGCAACGGCGTGTACATCACGCGCGCCGACATCGCGCGGCAGCGCCCGTCGTACGTCACGGACCTGCTCCGCACGATCCCCGGCGTCGAGGTCGTCGCCTCGGGCGCCGGCAGCCGCCCGGTCGTGCGCATGGCGCGCGCCGCCGGGCGCGACTGCGATACGCAGATCTTCGTGGACGGCTTCCTCCTGAACCGCCGCGTGGCGACTGCCCAGGGGGTCCGCTCCGACGTCTTCCGCCTGGACGACGTCGTCGCGCCGGACGCCGTCGAGGGGATCGAGGTCTACCGCGGCCTCAGCACGATCCCGCCGGAGTTCCTCACCCCGGACGCGGCGTGCGGCGTGATCGCGATCTGGACGCGCCGCGGCAACCGCTGAGCGCCTCCGCCGGCCGTCAGCGCGGGTGCGTCGAGACGATGATGGCGCCGGCCACGTGCTGCGAGCCGAGCCCCGCGAGCGTCGCCGACGCCGTGGTCCCGTCGATCCAGCGCAGCTCGTACGCCAGGTCGGGCGCGAGCTGGCGCAGCGCGTCCACGTCGCCGAGGTAGCTCTGGTCCTGGTAGACGACGATCGACGTGGTCAGGCCGAAGCTGCGGTCGCCGGCCCGCGTCTGGAGCCAGCGCGGGCGCAGCCGCTGGACGACGTCGTACAGGTTGCGCGCGCCTTCCACGCTGACGACCTCGTCGCGCGTGAGCCGGTCCGTGGATCCGCCGCCGCTGCGCGGCCCGCCGGCGCTGGCGCAGGCTCCGGCGAAGACCAGCAGGACGGACGCGACGAGTGCCGCCACCGTTCGATTCCGCATCGGGGAACTCTCCTTCACAAGAGGTTGTCGTTCGGCGGTCGTCTGGCGGGCGCCGCCGTCAGCGTGGGGGCAGGGCGAGGGAGAGGCCGACGGTCGCGCCGGTCGGCGCGCTCTCCACGCCGAATTGGGCGTTGATGTAGCGGCTCATCCGCAGGAACACGCCGCCGAGCAGGTTCGCTCGACTGGAGCGCCCGGCGGTGTCCTCGACCCAGTAGTTCCCCGACGTGCCGCGGCTCCCGGTCGCATCGAGGTACTCGTTGTACTTCCGCCGCCGGGCGTAGCCGGCTCCCGCGTAGATCATCAGCTCCGGCCGCACCGGACGCACGATGGCGACGTCGACGCTGCGCCAGCTATCGGTCGAGTCGAAGAACCGGTCGCCGATGTCGTTCTCCACGTCGGCCGCCGTCAGGTTCTTGATGAAGTTGGACTTGCGGGACGGGTTCGATGCATCGAACTTCGCGTCCACGTAGACGCCCAGGCCGCCCGCCGCGGGGAAGACGACGTACCCGGCGGCGCCGCCCATGAGCGCGGGCGCGTTCGCGACGTAGCCGATGCCGACCCGCGTCCTGGCCACGAGCTGCGCCGTCGCCGGCGCGGCCGCCGCGGCCGTGAGCAGCGCCACGACCGCCGTGGCGCCGATCCACTCGTTTCGCATGATTCCTGTCCTGTCCGAGTCCTTCGCCGCGCGCGACGCCGCCGCGGGTCCGGCGGCTGCGCCCGGCACGTTCCACATCCGCGACCGGAGCGATCTCGTGTCCACGTGCCGCATGCCCCGCCGCCCTGGGGTCGGACTCCTCGCGCTCGCCGCCTTGGCGCTGACCGCGTGCAGTGACGCCGTCGACCTCGGGCAGACGGCGTGGCAGGCCGAGCTGAGCGTCGGACCGGAGGGCCTCACCGGCTCCGTGGCCGCCGTCTCGGTCGGAAACCGTACCGAGGCCTCGATCCAGCTCGAGCGCGCCGCGCCCGGTGAACGCTACGATTGGCGCATCCACGCGGGCGACTGCGAGGCCGCCGGCGCCATCGTCGGCGGCGCCGCCGTCTACCCCCGACTGGTGGCGGGCCAGGACGGCCGCGCCGAGGCGGAGACCGTCCTCTCCCAGACGCTCGGCGCCGGGCCGTACGCCGCGCGCGTCCTGCACGTCCTGCCGGACGGCGCCGAGCAGCCCGCCGCCTGCGCGCCGCTCGAGCGGGCCCGCTGACCGGGCCCGCGACGGCGCTTGCCGCGCGCCGCCGACGCCATCATGTTGTGTCGATCCCTGGTGCGGCCGCGCCTGCGGCCATCCAGCCCTTCCAGGAGGTCGCCCATGTCGAAGTGTCGCTTCCTCCTCGCCGGCGTGCTGCTGCTCCTCGCGGTGGGTTGCTCGAGCGACCCCACCGGGCCGCGACCGCAGCCCGAGCCCAAGCCGAAGGATCCGCCGCCGCCGCCGAAGACCGGCCTGCTCGCGCAACCGCCGAGCTGGAGGCTGGCCGCGGCCGTGTCCGGCGCCGTCGCCTCGCCGGCCGAGCTGACGCCGCAGGCGACGGCGCGCCCGCCGATCGCGAGCGCGTAGCGCGGCGCGAGGGCGCCGAACGGGGCCGGGGGCCAGCTCCGGCGTTCACGTCTGCGGCGCTCTTGCGCCCGCGCTATATACCATACATGCGCTGGCACTGACACGAGGAGGGGAGCGCGCGGGCGCTCCCCTCCTGTTCGTTCCGGCCCGTCGCTACTGCGCTACTCCCCAGGCCACTTGTAGCTGCTGCCGGGGGAGGCGAAGTCGCCCGCCGACCCACCGAACGTGTAGCACGGCAGCAACTGGAGCACCTGGAGCTCGCGACACGGCGCGGGGAACTGGAGCGGCGTGCCCCGGTAGAGGTCGCCCCAACCACGGCCGTCGAAGTACCACGGCGCGATCAGGAGACCCTGGAACGCCCCCTCCATCCGCTTCTCCCACTTGATCATCTCGAACAGGTCGCCGCAGGAGCCGTCCGGCAGCTTCGGCACGCAGCTCGTGTTCGTGCCCGCCGCGTCGGTGGGGTTCAGCCCGCCGACGCCGACGCGGGTCTTGTTGACCAGCGCGGCCGCGCCGGCCCGGTCGCCCTGCCGGAAGAGCCCCTCCGCCTTCAGCATGTCCATCTCGCTGATCGGGATCTCCGGCATGTGGAAATCCTCGAACGCGTTGTAGGCGTAGTAGCGCTTGTAGTAGTAGTACGACCAGCGCCACGTGCCACGGTCCGGCCGCTGCCACACGCCGCCCGGCGTCGTGCCGTACGTCGCGTTCGTGGGGATCACCAGGTACTTGCCCTCGTTCGCCGTCTGCTCGGCGACCGTCGTCCCCTGCGGGAAGCGCTGATCGGGCGTGACGATCAGGATGTCCTTGCCATTGATGATCGCCTGGCGCGAGGACAGCGGCGTGTTCAGCCAGAGCTGGTAGTTCCCGGACTGGTCCGCCATCCCCCAGATGAAGTAGGTGGCCTCGGACCAGCCGGGCGCGGTCGCGTAGTCGTTCGCCTCGTAGTACCAGTTCCGGTTCGCGTCCATGTTCTGGACGAACGAGGACGTGATCCCCGCGTCGATCTCCTGGATCACCTTCGCCCAGTCGACCGCCGCGCGCTCGGTCGGGTCCCGCGCCACTTCGACCATGTAGCGCGCCTTCATCGAGTGGATGACCCGGGCGAAGTCCGCCGCGCTGAGGTCCACATCCGTGGCGATCCAGTCCTTCGGGATCGTGAACCCGCCGGACCCGGCGAGCTGGATCGCCTTGTCGAAGTACCCCATTGCCGCGGCCATCACGTCCTTGTAGGGCTTGGGCTCCTGCTTCTGGGCGATGTCGGTGGTCTCGTCCACGACGAAGCCCTTGTCGTAGAGCAGCGCGACCGTCGCGTGCGACATCCCGAGGACGAAGTAGCCGAACGCCTTGTCCCGGGCGAGGTTGGTCGCTCCGACCTGCGCGCTCAGCTCGGGCTTCTCCAGCGACCGCAGCCCGTCGGACACCGCGGCGATGGCGCGGTACGAGTAGAACCACGGGCGGGTGAAGTTGCCGTAGAACTGGTCCGCGGCGTCGTTCACGATCGCCTCGCGGGGCAGCCGGCCGTAGAACTCCATGCCGAAGTTCGCCCACGGCGCCGTGTGCTGGAACGACGCGTTGGACAGGAACGCACCGGGGCCGTTGGCGGAGTAGACCCCGTTGAACCAGGTGTTGTAGGCGCCCGAGATCAACCCCTCGACGTCGCCCGCGGTCCTGAGGGCGCGGGCGGCGTCGGCGTCGTTCGGGTCGGTGACTTCGAGGTCGGCGCAGGCCGCGGCCGCGAGGGCCAGGCCCAGGGCGCCGAACCGCAGGTACTTAAGGTATCGCATGAACGGCGGCCTCTCTCAGAAGTTGACGTCGAACGAGACGGTCCAGGTCCGGAAGTTCGGGTACTGGTAGCCCTCCACGCGGGCGATGGCCGAGGAGCCGGTGTCACCGCCGGCCTTCCCGACCTCCGGGTCGAAGCCGCGGTACTTCGTCCACGTGTAGAGGTTGCGGCCGCTGAGGTTGATGCCCAGACCCGAGAGCCGGCCGAGCCCGACCTTCGAGAGCTGATTCTGGTCGAGCCGGTAGCTGAGCGAGACCTCGCGCAGCTTCGTGAAGCTGGCGTCCTCGACGAACAGGTTGCTCGGCTGCAACCCGCTCACGCCGTACATGGCGTCGAAGTAGCCGATCGGCTTCTGCTGGTTCTCCGGGACGCCGCGCTGGTCCATGATCCCGCTCCAGCGCTTGAACGTGGCCCACTGGAGCGGCTGGTTGTAGACGCTGAAGCCGGAGACCCGGTTGACCAGCGCGTACAGGCTGATGCCGCGCCAGCTCAGGTTCGTCGACACCCCGAGCGTGTAGTCCGGCATGCTCTTGCCCACCGGGCAGAACAGCGTGCGCTGCCCCGTGGAGCGGTCGGTGCACTCGCCGGCGAACGGCGTGCCCCACTTGACCGACGAGCCCCGGATCTTGACGTCGGAGTCCGTGCCCCACTGCGGGTTGTCGAACGAGCCGTTCTTCCCGACCCACACGAGCAGGCCATCGTCGTTCACCTTGAAGCCGTCGCAGCTCACGCCGGTCGGCAGATCGGCGCAGCTCGTGGCGTAGTGCACGCCGTAGAACGTCCCGACCTCCTCGCCCGGGCGGGCGTAGAAGACCGTCCCGAGCCCCTGGCCCGGCACGCCGTACTGGAACGGCGGCGCGCTCAGCGCGGTGATGCGCGACCGGGTGCGGTCGAACAGCACCTTCGCGCTCCACGAGAAGTCGCGCGTCTGCACCAGGCGCGCGTCCAGCGTCGCCTCCCACGTCTTGCTCAGCACCGTGCCGGCGTTCTGCCACTGCGTGGAGAAGCCGGTGTACGCCGGGAGCGGCACCGGGAGGATCTGGTCCTTCGTCTCGTCATGCGCGTAGGTCACCGTGAGCGTGACGTTGTTGTGGAGCAGGCCCGCGTCCAGGCCGACCTCCTGCTCCAGCGACCGCTCCGGCTTCAGGTTCCGGTTCCCCAGCGTCACCGGGGTGATGCGCCCGCCGGAGACGCTGTACGTCTCGTACTGCGCCTCGAAGTTCGGGCGGCCGCCCGCCGTCCCGACCGAGTAGCGCAGCTTGAGCTCGTCGATCCCGGGGACGTGGAAGAACGGCTCCTGCGAGATGCGCCACGCGCCGGCGAACCGGTAGTACCACTGCCGCCGCTCGTCCGCGCCGAACAGCGAGCTGCCGTCGTTGCGGACCAGCGCGTCGACGACGTAGCGATCGAACATGTCGAAGTTGGTGATCGCGAAGTAGCCGTCGGCGCGGATCGTCCGGCTGTAGGAGCCGTTGTCGAGCGTCGTCGGATCGATGTTCTCGAACGTCGGCACGTCCGCCACCGCGAAGCGGTAGCCGAACGCGTCGACCTGGTTGCGGGTCTGGTTCTCGTAGAGGTAGCGGAGCTGCGTGCGGTTCTGGATCCGGTCGGTGAGGTTGAAGCGCATCGTCCCGGTGATGCTCGCGTTCAACGCCTCGTCGCGCCGCCGGAACTCGTCGAGCCGCCCGTTGTTGTAGCTGGCGGACGGCGTCAGCGTGCGGTACCCCTTCGGGTAGTAGTCCTGCTGGTCAAGGTCGAGCCGGTCGAAGCTGGCGTTCGCCTCCACGTCCAGCCAGTTCATGGGCGAGTAGCGGACGTTCGCGCTCCCCAGGAAGCGGCTGTGCTGCTCGGTGTACTTCCGCGTGTACATCGCGTACAGCGGATTCGGGCTCTCGTTGTTCACCGGATCGACGAACAGCACGAGCTGCGTCGAGTCGTTCGGATCCTTGCTGGTCAGGTCCACGCCCGCGGGCATGCGGGTCAGGTCGAACAGCGGGTTGCCCTGGGTCTCCGGGAACTGCCCCTGCGTGGACCGGCTATAGAGCGCGCTGCTCTGCACCTGGAGCGAGGGCAGCACGTTCTGGTCGACGTTCACGCGGACGTTCGTCCGGTTGAAGCCCTTCATCCCGGGCATGACGCCCGGGTCCTCCAGGTTGCTGGCGGAGACGTGATAGTTCGTCGCGCCGGAACGGCCCTCGGCCGCGAAGTACAGGTTCCGGTAGGTGCTCGACCGGAAGAACCGCTCCACCTGGTTGTACGTCTGGCCCGGCCAGCTCTCGGTCTGGTAGGTGTTCCACGCGCTGGCCGCCTCCCCCGGCGCCGCCTTCTGCGCCGCGAGCACCGGGCTCTTGCAGAAGAGCCAGTCGCAGCTGCTGCCGTCGGCGTTCACGAACTTGCCGTCCGCCGTCAGCTTGTACTCGTGCGCCGTGGTCAGGAGCTTGTCGGGAACGTGGGCCAGCTCGCTGCGGCCGATCTCGCTCCGCAGCGTGTAGCGCACGCTGTTGTTGTCCCGCGCCGCGCCGCGCTTCGTGCGGATCTGCACCACGCCGTTCTCGGCGCGCGAGCCGTAGAGCGACGCCGCCGCCGCGCCCTTCACCACCTCGATGCTCTCGATGTCGAGCGGATCGAGGTCCACCAGCCCGCCGCTCAGGATCACGCCGTCGACGATGTAGAGCGGCTCCTGATCGCGGCCGCTCGCGTTCAGGCTCTTCACGCCGCGCAGCAGCAGCGAGGGCGTCGAGCCCGGGCGACCGCTCCCCGAGACGACCGTCGCGCCCGCGACCTTACCTTGCAGCGACGCGAGCGGGTTCGCCTGCGGCGCCTTGTTCAGGTCCGCCGCACGCACCTGCGCGACCTCGAACGGCAGCTTCGTCTTCTGCGTCGCGCCCGCCACCCCGGTCACGACGACAGCGCTCAGCTCGACCGCCTGCGTCTGTAGGTCGAAGTTCGCCGCAACCGTGCCCCCCGCGGGCACGTTCACCGTCTGCGTCTTCGTCGCGAACCCGATCACGTCGACGCGGACGGTCCGCTGGCCCGCCGGCACGTTCGTGATCGTGTAGCGGCCGTCGGCCTGCGTCAGCGAGCCGTAGCCGGTCCCCTGGATGCTGACCTGCGCGCTCGGAAGCGGCTCGCCGGTGGCAGCGTTCTTTACGACTCCCGTGACGGTCCCCGTCTGCTGGGCCCCCGCGGGGATCGCCGCGAGGAGCGCCGCCACGAGCGCGGGTGGGAATGCCCGCATCCACAACCGCATAGACGCCCTCCTGATGAGTGGTTGATCGGGCCGGACATCGACCCCAGCCCCCCTACAACCTCCTCCGCGCTCGCCCGACGACGAGGCGGAGTCCGCGCGCGCCTGGTGGGGACGCACGCATGCCGACACCAGCCTGGCTGGCGCCGGAACATCCAGCGTCGGTGAACCCGTCCCCTGGCGTGGACGGGATTCCGAACGGAAGCGGTCGCGGCGTCCCCGCCGACGTTCGGCCCGGTCCCGGCGCCCGCCCCGTGCGGGAGGAACGCGAGGGCGCGGCCGCCGAACACCGGACGGCGCCGATTTGCGAGCACACGAAACCCCCGGGCGGCCCGGCGCTACCCGGCGCCGGCCGCGATCACCTTGTCGGTCGAAATCGAAGAACGCACGACGAAAACGCCGGCACACGGCGCCCAACCCGGAGCCGCCGCGTCCGCGCGGCGGCCGCGGCAGCCGGGGACCCGCCACGGGCGGGAGGCCCCGGCA
>JADGGV010000570.1 GCA_019689775.1 Gemmatimonadota bacterium | reverse complement strand
CCGCAGCGCCACGCCGTCCATCCGGTAGACCGTGCCCGGCAACTCCTCGAAGCGCGGCGTGACCAGGTGCACGCGCGTGCCCGCGCCGACCCACGCATCGCCGTCGCCGACGACGACGGACGGGATCCGCTCCAGGTGCGCCGCAGCCGCCGGCGACAGCTCGCGCGGCGGATCCGCGCCCACGAGCAGCGCCGCATCGGCCTCGCCGCGCGCCAGCACGCCCTCCGCCGTGAACTCCCCGGGGCCGTGCCGCGGGTAGCCGCGGCCGAAATGGACCGCGAACGGGAAGCCCGTCTGCCACCCGAGCACGGCCTCCGCGCCCGCGCCGTTCCCCGGCGGGCGCACGCCGATCAGCCGGAGCCGCGTCCGGCGGTTCGCGTCCGCGACCAGCGCGGCGAGCGCCATCGCCCGCATCGGGTCGCGGCGCTCGGCCGGGGGCTCGGCGTCGTGGAGGATCACGCCGTAGCGGCAACCGAGGAGCCGCGCGGCCAGCTCCCGCAGCCGGACGTCCGGCCAGCCGTCGGCCGCGCCGTGCGGCGCGTCGATGCGGCGCCCGCGGATGCGCGCCCGGAGCGCCCACAGCACCTCGACCTCCCGCTCGGCCGGAACCTCGATGCGCTCGGCGATGTCCGCCGGCGCGCGCGCGGCGCCGACGTCGACCGCCAGCACGGTGCGCGGCGGCGCGTCCGGCGCCGGCGCGGCGTAGCGCGCCATGAAGCCGGGGTGGACGGTGTCCGGGTCGACGCCCCAGAAGACCAGCAGGTCCGCCCGGTTGCGCACCTCGCCGAGCGTGGCCGTGACCTGGCCGATCCGCGGGAACGCCAGCAGCGACCCACCGTGGCTCGCCGAGCTGGCGGGGTCGATCACGGCGCCGAGCAGGTCCGCGATCTCGACCGCCCGCCGCTGCGCCTCGACCGTCGCGCGGCCTAGCCCGTGCACCAGCGGGAACGCCGCGCGCAGGAGCAGCGCCGCGGCCGCGCCGGCGGCCGCCTCCAGCGTCGCGGGCCGGCCGTCCACGAGCGCCGCCGGCGTCGCCTCAGACGCGCCGCGGCTCAGCGTGAGATGCGCCATGCAGCTCCTCCTCGACGGCGGCGGCCGCCGCGACCAGGCGCGCCCGACAGTCGGCCGGGTCCGCACCGCGCGCGAAGACCGTGCAGATCGGCCGGCCCCGCGCGATCCGTTCGCCCGGGAACGGGACGTCGCGCACGTCGTCGCGCCCGAGCCACGCCCGGGTGTCGCCGGCCACGACGTCGCGCCGCGCGTACACGATCGCCTTCCCCCAGCACCCTGCGGGCGGTGCGGCCGGCGCCGCGGTCGGCAGCTCGCCATCGCAGGCGGCGGCGTGCGCCTCGAAGACCGACATCCCCGTCGCGCGTTCGACCAGCTCCGCCGAGGCCGGGTAGCGCGGGTTCAGCTCGAGCACGAAGATGTCGCCGTCGCGCAGCACGACGTCGATGCCGTTCACGCCGCGGAGCCCGAACGCGGCCGCGGCCGCATCGGCGAGCGCCGCCAGCCGCTCGCGCAGCGCGTCGGGAAGCCGGAGCGGGTAGATGCTGCCGGCGTAGCGGAAGCCCGGCGCGCCGAACGCGGCGTCGCCCGAAAGCTGGTGCGACATCCCGAGCACCGCCGCGCGCCGCCCGTCGGCGACGAACACGACCGAGGCAAGCGCGCCCTCGATCCGCTCCTGCGCAATCTCCCGGGGGCCGAGCGGTGCGCCCGGATGCCACTCGCGCACGCAGCTGCCGCCGCCGCCACGGACCGGCTTGCGCAGCCAGCGCCGGGCCGGGTCCGCGCCGCCCGCCTCGCCCGGGCCGAGCGTGAGCGGCACGCGCGCGCCCGCCGCCGCCGCGACCTCCGCCAGCGCCCACGGATCGCGGGCGCGCACGAGCACGGCCGGGTCGTTTCCGAGCAGGCGTCGGCCGGCGGCCAGACGCCGCACGGCGGTCGGATGGTTCTCGAGGTTGGCCACGTACGCCGCCGCCCGCGCGGCGAAGCGGTGGGAGAGCGCGGCGGCCGCGGCCGCGTGGTAGCGCCGGCCCAGGTCGCGGCCGAGCCCGAGGTTGGGGACCAGCGCCTTCTGGTCGAGGTCGCCGAACGCGTCCACGCTCGCGCAGGCGACGCCCGCCCGCCGCGCCGACTCCGCGAACGCACGGGTCGAGACGCCGACGATTACGACCGGACCGCTCCCGAGCCCCATGCGCGCACCCGCGGCATCACAGCCCCGCCGCCAGGTCGTAGATCGCCTCGGCGTCCAGCACCAGGTCGTTGCGCTCGAACAGCCGCGCGATGCACGTCTTGTGGAGCGTCATCTTCAGCCGGCCGATGCCGAGCGCGCCGAACACGACCCGCCCCTCGCGTTCCGCACCGTCGTCCGTCGGCTCGACACCCTCGATCCCGCCCGGCGGCACCGCGTTGACATCGGCGAGCACGCGCAGCGCCGGCCGCCCCGTCCACGCCTCGCGCGGCAGCAGCCGCACGCCGGCCGGACCCGTGGCGACGACCACGTCCGCACCCTCCAGCGCGACCGCCGCGCCCTCCGGCGCCGCCACGGCCACCGGCTCCGCGGCGACGCCGAAGCGCTCGCGGATCGCGCCCGCGGCCGCCTCCGCGTGCGCCTGCCCGCGCGACGTGATCCGCACCGCGGCGCCCAGCCGCCCGAGCAACCCCGCGACCCGCGTCCCCACCGGCCC
>JADGGV010000034.1 GCA_019689775.1 Gemmatimonadota bacterium | reverse complement strand
CCCGCACGCCCGGGCACCTGGACCGCTGTCCCTGGCGTGCACCTGCAACCTCGCATCGCCACACCCGCCGCCGCAACTCCTTCGGCGCCACTTCGGGCCGGGCACGGCTTGGGCGCGCGGTCCCTTGTCGCGCGTCCGGCGTTCCACCCATCTTCACACGCTGATGAATGCTCGCGAAACCTGATCCCGACCCGGCCGCCGCGCCGCGCGCCGGATGGCGTCGGCTGACGGCGTACGTGCCGGCCATCGTCTGGGCCGCCGGGATCCTGTTCCTCGGCAGCCGGCCGGACGTGCGGTTGCCGGAGACGCGGTTCCCGCTGGACAAGCTTGGCCATTTCCTCATGTTCGCGGGGCTGGGCGGCCTGCTCGCGTGGGGGTGGCGCCGCCTCGGTGGCCGGCCGGGCTGGGCGTTGCTCCTCGGCGCCGCGCTGCTCGTCGGCGGGGTGGACGAATGGCACCAGCGCACGGTGGCCGGGCGGACGTCGGACGTGAGGGATTGGGCGGCGGATGCGGCCGGCGCCGTCGCCGGCTTCACCGTGGTGGTCCGCGCCGCAAGGCGGGGTTCCGGAAAGGAAAGGGAATGAGCCAGACGTTGCCGACGGCGTATCGTAGCACGATGGTGGGGACACTGCGGCGGGAGGACGCGGGGGCGGAGGTCCGGCTTGCCGGATGGGTGCACCGCCGGCGCGATTTGGGCGGCCTCGTGTTCGTCGACCTCCGGGACCGCTCGGGCCGCATCCAGCTCTCGTTCGGGCCGGAGTCGACGCCGCCGGAGGTGCTCGATCGCGCCCGGCGGCTGAGCGCCGAGGACGTGGTGGCCGTGCGGGGTGTGGTGCGCGAGCGCCCCGCGGCGAGCGTCAACCCGGAGCTGCCGACCGGCGAGGTCGAGGTCCAGGTCTCGGCGCTGGACGTGTTGGCGGCGGCCGAGACGCCGCCGATCCCGGTGGCCGCCTCCCCCGGTGACGAGCTTCCCGCGGAGGAGCTACGCCTGCGCTACCGCTACCTGGACCTCCGGCGGGACGACCTCCAGCGCGCGTTGGCGCTGCGGCACCGGGCGCTCCAGGTCGTGCGGGCGCACCTGTCGCGCGAGGGGTTCTACGAGATCGAGACCCCGATGCTGACGCGGCGCACGCCGGAGGGCGCCCGCGACTACCTGGTGCCGAGCCGGGTGCACCCGGGCGAGTTCTACGCGCTCCCGCAGTCCCCGCAGATCTACAAGCAGCTCCTGATGGTGGCGGGGTACGACCGCTACTTCCAGATCGCGCGCTGCCTGCGGGACGAGGACCTGCGCGCCGACCGCCAGCCGGAGTTCACCCAGATCGACGCCGAGATGTCCTTCGTCAGCGAGGAGGATGTCTTCGGGGTCGGCGAGCGGCTGATGGCCGCGCTCTGGCGCGAGGTGCTCGGCGTGGAGCTGGAGCTGCCGTTCCCGCGCCTGACGTACCGTGAGGCCATCGAGCGCTACGGCACCGACAAGCCGGACCTGCGCTTCGGCATGGAGTTCCTGGACGTGACCGACGTCCTCCGGGAGGCGGACTTCCGGATCTTCCAGGAGACGCGAGGCACGGGGCTGCGCATCCGGGGTATCCGTGCCCCGGGCGGCGCGGCGCTGTCGCGCAAGGAGCTCGATCAGCTCACCGACATCGCCAAGGCCGCCGGCGCCGCGGGCGCGCTTTGGGTGCGCCGCGGCGACGACGGGCTCGCCGGCCAATTCGCCAAGGCGCTCGACGGCGCCCTCGCCGAGCGCTTCCTCGCCCGGACCGGGCTCGAGGTCGGCGATCTCTTCGTCGTCGTCGTCGGCCGCTACCGGCTGGCACCGGTGGTGCCGGAGAGCCATGAGGGCACCACCGACGCGCATCGGCTCGGCGGTGCCGAGGTGGCGCTCGACGCGCTGCGGCGCCACCTCGGCGACCGGCTCGGGCTGCGCGACCCGTCGCGTCACGCCTGGGCGTGGGTGACCGAGTTCCCGCTCTTCGAGTGGGACGTGGAGGCGAACCGGCTCGTGGCCGCGCACCACCCGTTCACGAGTCCGCTGCCGCAGGATGTGCCCGTGCTCGAGCGCTACACCGCCGAGGGGCCGCCGTCGCCGGAGGCGGCGCGCGCGCTCTTCGACGAGGGGCTGCGCTCCCGCGCCTACGATGCGGTGTATAACGGTAACGAGATGGCGAGCGGCTCGATCCGGATCCACGACCAGGCGCTCCAGCGGCACGTCTTCCGCGCGATCGGGCTCTCCGAGGAGGAGGCGCGCGCGAAGTTCGGCTTCCTGCTGGAGGCGTTCCGGTACGGTCCGCCGCCGCACGGCGGCTTCGCGTTCGGCTTCGATCGGCTCGTGATGCTGCTGGCCGGCGCATCGAGCCTGCGCGACGTGATCGCGTTCCCGAAGACGACCGCCGCGCGCGCTCTCTTCGAGGGGGCCCCGTCCCCCGTGGAGGCGCGCGACCTGCGCGAGCTGCACATCGCGGTATTGGACGAGAAGGGGAGCTAGATGGCCGAAGTCGAGACCACCACGGTCGAACACCGCCTGCCGACGGAGGGCGCCGATTACCTCCTCCTGGCCGGCGTCAACGATGCCAACCTCCAGGAGCTGGCGCGGGTCTCCCGCTGCCGGGCCGTGCTGCGCGGCGACCACCTGGTGCTGTCCGGGGAGTTGGACGACGTCGAGCGCGCGGTGCCGATCGCGAAGCGGCTGATCGATATGTCGCGGATGGGGACGCCGTTCGGCGCGCCCGACATCCGGCGCGCGTTCGAGGGCGCCGGCCTGCCCGCCGCGGCGGAAGGCGCCGTCGGCCGGGCGGCCGCATCCCCGTCCCGCGTCGCGGACGAGGACCATCGCGTGGTGCTGGCCGGGCTGCGCAAGATCATTGCGCCGAAGTCCGAGGGGCAGCGCCGGTACCTCCAGGCGATCGCGGAGAACGACATCGTGATCGCGATCGGTCCGGCCGGCACCGGCAAGACGTATCTGGCCGTGGCCATGGCCGTCGATGCGCTGCGGAAGAACCGGGTCAAACGGATCGTGCTGGCGCGCCCCGCGGTCGAGGCCGGCGAGAACCTCGGCTTCCTCCCCGGCGACCTCCAGGAGAAGGTCGACCCGTACCTGCGGCCGCTCTACGATGCGCTCGAGGACATGATGCCCGCGGACTGGGTGCGCCGGTCGCTCGAATCGCGCAGCATCGAGATCGCGCCGCTGGCCTACATGCGCGGCCGCACGCTCGCGGACGCGTTCGTGATCCTGGACGAGGCGCAGAACGCGACGACGGCGCAGATGAAGATGTTCCTGACGCGCCTCGGCCTGAACTCGCGGGTGGTCATCACCGGCGACAAGACGCAGATCGACCTGCCTCGTCGCGAGGACTCCGGCCTGCTCGAGATCGAGCGGATCCTCCGGGGGATCGAGGGGATCGAGGTGGTCTACCTCGAGGGCGCCGACGTCGTCCGGCACCGGCTGGTCAAGGAGATCATCCGGGCCTACGCCGAGCTGGGCGAGGAGAGGCAGGAGGCATAGCGCGTGGGTGAACGGATCGGGCTGCGCGAGGCGTGGCGCACGCTCAGCAACCCGGCGGCCCGAGGTTGGCGGGCGGGCGTCGTGCAGCACGGGCCCCGTCTCCTCGTCCTCGTCGCGCTCTCGGTCGCGCTTCACCTGCTCTTCCCGGTCGCGCCGCTCCCCGACATTCCCGTCCTCGAGAAGGGCATGGTGTCCGATCAGGACGTCATCGCCCAGGTCCCGTTCCCGATCTACAAGACCGACCAGGAACTCCAGCGCGAGCGCGCCGAGGCGGCGGCCTCGGTCATCCCGATCTTCGATTACGTCCCCGGCGCGGTCGACACGATGGAGGCCCGCGTCCGCGCCTTCATGGCCCGGATCGACAGCGTCGTCGCGCGCGACGGCGGCGTCGCCGCCGAGCAAGCGGGCGTCCGCGCCGTCGCCGCGGCGAACGGGCTGCCGGTCACGCCGGAGGTGATCGAGCTGCTGCGGGGCGCGCGCAGCCGCGGGATCCTGGCGCGCAGCCTCGTCCTGACGATCCGCACCGACCTGCCCACCGGCGTCGCCTCGGCGACGGAGCTGAAGGAGAGCGCATCGACCCAGGTGCGGATCCGCCGCGGCGGAACCGAGCGTACGGTGCCGCGCGATTCGGTGCTGACGGCGCCCTACCTCTACGAGCGCTCCAGCCGGTATCTGCCGTGGAACGCGCCACAGGGCGCGGCCGAGCTGCAACGGCTGCTGCTGATCCGGTTCTTCGAGCCGTCGATCCAGCTCAACGCCGCCGCCACGGAGCTGGCCCGGGAGCAGGCGCGCGCGGCCGTGCCCACCGTGAAGGGGCACGTGCTGCGGGGGGAGCGGATCATCGGCGCGCACGAGCAGGTCCGCGACGCGGAGCTCCAGCGGCTGCGCGCGTACCAGGACGAGCTGACGCGACGGGGCCACCTCCAGTCCGGGGCGGAGAAGTGGAAGCGCGCCGGCGGCGCGATCCTGCGCAACTTCCTGCTCCTCCTCGGCTTCGGCCTCCTGCTACGCTTCTACCGTCCGCGGGTCTACGGGGCGTTCCGGCAGGTGCTGGTCCTGGGCGTGATCGTGTTCGCGGTGGCCGTGGGCGCGGCGCTCGTCGACCGCTTCGACGCGCCGCCGGAGCTGATCCCGACCGCCTTGCTCGCGCTCGTGGTGGCGGCGCTCTGGGACGGGCGGATGGCGCTCCACCTCGCCCTCATCGTCTCGATCCTCCTGGCCGTCCAGACGCCGTTCCTCGGGATGTCGGCGCTGCTCACGATGGTGGCGGGCGGCGCGGGGGCCGCGCTCAGCGTACGCGTCGTCGAGCGGCGGTCGCAAACCTGGGTCTTCATCGCGCTGATCGCCGGGACGTACGTCGCGATGGCGGTGGCGCTCGGCCTGCTCCGCTCCTCGCCGATCCACGACGTCTACCGGTCCGCGAGGTGGGGCGTGCTTAGCGCCACCGGCAGCGCCCTCGTCGCCATGGGCGTGCTGCCGCTCCTCGAGGCGTTCACGCACATCACGACGAACCAGACGCTGCTCGAGCTCGCGAACATGAACCGGCCGCTCCTGCGCCGGCTGGCGCTGGAGGCGCCCGGCACGTACGCGCACTCGATCAACGTCGCGAATCTGGCCGAGGCGGCCGCGCGCGCGATCGGCGCCGACTCGCTGCTGACGCGCGTCGGCACGTACTACCACGACGTGGGCAAGATCGCGAAGCCGCAGTACTTCATCGAGAACCAGCCGCAGGGTCGCAACCCGCACGACCGGCTGAAACCCTCGATGTCTGCGGCCATCGTGCGTGGCCACGTCCTGGAGGGCGTGCGCCTGGCCGACCAGTACAAGCTGCCGGAGTCCGTGAAGGCCTTCATCCGCGAGCACCACGGGACGCAGAGCATCGGCTTCTTCCTGGAGCAGGCGCGCCAGCTCAACCCGTCGGCCGAGATCAACCCCGCGGAGTTCACCTATCCGGGTCCGCGGCCGCAGTCGCGGGAGACGGCGCTGCTGATGCTGGCGGACTCGGTGGAGTCGGCCGCGCGCGTGCTCCAGGATCCGACGCCGGAGCGCATCACGGCGCTCGTGAACCGCATCGTGGAGACGAAGATCGCGGCGGGTCAGCTCGACGAGTGTCCGCTCACGTTCGGCGACCTGTCCCGCGTCAAGGAGCAGTTCGTGAAGGTGCTGACCGGGATGTACCACCATCGCATCGACTACCCCGCGCCGGCGCGGGAGTCGGCGGCGGCGCTGCCGCTCGGACCGGTCGCGGCGAAGCCGAGCGGGGCCGGCTGATGGCGATCCACGTGCACGTCAACGCCGAGGGCGTGGGACCGCTCGACCCGGACCTCGAGCGGCTCCTCGAGCGGGCGGCGGTCGCGGCGTTCCAGGCCGCCGGCGCCGCCGACGCCGAGCTGTCGCTCACACTCCTCGACGATGCGGGGATCTCCGAGCTGAACGAGCGCTACCTCGGCCACGAGGGGCCGACGGACGTGATCTCCTTCGCGCTCCACGACGAGGGGGAGCCGCCGCTGGGCGACGTCTACATCGGCCATGCCGAGGCGCTGCGGCAGGCGCGGGAGAACGGCGTCCCGGCCGCGGAGGAGCTGGCGCGGCTCGCGATCCACGGGACGCTACACGTGCTCGGCGAGGAGCACCCCGAGGGCGCCGAGCGCATGGACAGCCCGATGTGGTTGACGCAGGAGCGGATCCTGCGGGGAGTGCTGGCGCCGTGACCGGGACCGGCTGGCACGTTCGGCGACACCTCGTCGCCGGCCTGATCGTGATCGCGCCGGTGGGGATCACCGCGTACGTGCTGTGGGTGATCTTCCAGTGGCTCGATCAGCTCCTCGGCCGCTTCCTCTACCCCGCGCTCGGCGTGTCCATCCCCGGACTCGGCCTCGTCGCGCTGCTCGCCCTGCTGATCGTCGTCGGCTGGCTGGCCGAGCGCGCGATCGGCGCCCGCGCGCTCGGCTGGTGGAACGCGTTCCTGGAGCGCATCCCGATCGCGCGCCGGATCTACAGCGCGTCCAATCGGATCGTGCGCACGGTGTTGGGCGAGGAGCGCCGCTTCTTCCGCGACGTCGTCATGGTCGAGTATCCGGCGGAGGGCCGCTGGTCGATCGGCTTCCTCACCGCGGATGCGCCGCCGGCCATGCGGCAGCAGGTCCCCGACGGCGTCACCGTCTTCGTGCCGACGACGCCGAACCCGACCACGGGCTTCCTGGCCGTGCTCCCCCGCGACCGCGTGGTCCCCCTCTCGATGTCGCTGGAGGACGCCTTCACCTACATCCTGTCGGCGGGCGCGGTCGCGCCGGAGGAGATCGCGGCCGGGGCCGTCCCCGCGGCCGAAGCCCCGCCATGAGGCGATGGCGCCGCGGCTGGGCGATCTTCCGCAGGCTGCTTCCGTTCCTGGTCGCGTTCCTGCGCGACCGGCGCCGCTGGCTCCTCTTCGGGCGGCCGCGCCCGCTCTCCCCGGCCCAGCACGAGCGGCGGGCCGAGCGACTCACGGCCGCGATCGCCGCCCTCGGCCCCACGTTCATCAAGCTCGCGCAGGTCTTCAGCGCCCGGGCGGACATCCTCCCGGAGCCGTACCTCTCGGCGATCGGCCGCCTCCAGGACCGTGTGCCGCCCGATCCGGCGGCCGCCATCGAGGCGGTGCTGGCCGAGGAGCTGGGCGCGCCCGTGGACGCCGTCTTCTCCCGGTTCGAGCGCGTGCCGGTGGCCGCCGCGAGCCTGGGGCAGGTCCACGCCGCCTGGCTCGACGGCGAGAAGGTCGCCGTGAAGGTGCTGCGGCCGGGCGTCGAGGCGCTCGTCGCCGTCGACCTCGACATCTCGTTCCGCATCCTCTTCCTGCTGAACGTCTTCTTCCCGAACCACCACGTCCGCGCGCTCACGACCGTCGTGCGCGAGTTCAGCGTGCGCGTCCGCGAGGAGATGGACTTCCGCGAGGAGGCGGCGCACATGGCAGCGTTCCACGAGCACTTCGGCGCCGATCGCCGTGTGCGCGCGCCGCGCGTCTACGAACGTTTCACCCGCCGGCGCGTGCTCGTGATGGAGTGGGTCGACGGCGACAAGGTGAACCGCCTCGACGAGCGGTTTGCCTCGGGGGAGCTGTCGTTCCCGCGGCTGATGGAGACGCTGACGGAGGTCTACCTCCGGATGCTGCTGGTCGAGGGCTTCCTGCACGCCGACCCGCACCCCGGCAACATCCTGATCGAGGCCGACGGCACGATCGTCTTCCTGGACTGGGGGATGGTCGTGCAGTTCGGCCGCTCGACGCGCGACTCGATCCTCCGCCTCGCCATGGCGGCGGCGCGCGAGGACATCGACGCGATGATCAACGGGATGTACGAGCTCGGGATGATCGACCCGGGCATCTCGCGCGCCGAGATCCGCGACGCGGCCACGGAGATCCTCGGGATCGTCGAGCGCGCCCGCGAGCTGGGCCAGCGCCGCGTGCAGGAGATGCTCTACGAGATCATGGACACGTTCTACACGTGGCCGCTGATCCTGCCGCGGGAGCTGGTCTACTTCTTCCGCGCCGCCGCGCTGCTGGAGGGGATCGGCTTCCGCTACGACCCGGCGTTCAACGGCCTCGAGGTCGCCAAGCCGGTCATCGCGCGGATGCGCGGCGAGATCCTCGCCGCGGTCGCGCACGAGCCGCGCGAGATCGCGCGCGGCCTGATGGAGGAGGCGCGCGCGGGCCTCGCGGCCGTCCGCGAGATCGTGCGCCGGGCCGAGCGTGAGGAGTTCCGCGTCCGCATCCACCCGCGCGACGTCGTGCACCTCGAGCGCTTCTTCCTCCTCCAGGTGCGCCGCATCCTGCTCAGCCTGTTCGCGGTGAGCGTCGGCGTGATCACCGCGATCACGTTCCTCGCGCTGCGCAACCCCTGGGTGCTGCTTGCGGGGCTCGGCGTCGCGCTCCTCATGTTCCTCGTCGTCCTCGTGATCCCCAGCCATCTGCTGGAGAACCCGCTGCGCCACGCGCGGGGGCTGCGGTCGCCGGGCGAGCCGGCCGAGCGGCCGCCCCGCCACCTCGGTCCCCGCGTTTGACACGCCCTCCGCCGGTCCGTCAATTTTCCGCCATGGAACCGCGTGAACCCGCCGGCCCGCCCGCGGACGGGGCGCGCCTGGCCGCGCTGCTGGAGGCCTTCCGCGCCGGACGCCGGCCGGCGCTCGCGCGCGTCATCTCCCTCGTCGAGGACGAGCGGCCGGGCTTCGAGGCGCTCCTCGACGAGCTGCACGCGGCGACGGGCCGCGCCCACCGCATCGGCATCACGGGCCCGCCCGGCGCGGGGAAGTCCACGCTGACGGCCGCGCTCGTCCGGCGCTTCCGCGAGGGCGGCGAGCGCGTCGGCGTGGTGGCGGTCGATCCGACGTCGCCGTTCACGGGCGGCGCGCTGCTCGGCGACCGGATCCGCATGCACGAGGTCGGGCTGGACGACGGCGTCTTCATCCGCTCGATGGCCAGCCGCGGCTCGTTGGGCGGGCTCGCCGTCTCGACCAAGGAGGTGGCCGACGTCATGGACGCCTTCGGCTTCGAGCGCATCCTGATCGAGACCGTCGGCGTCGGGCAGTCGGAGCTGGAGATCGCCGCCGCGGCGGACACCACCGTCGTGGTGCTCGTCCCGGAATCCGGGGATTCGATCCAGGCCATGAAGGCCGGCCTGATGGAGATCGCGGAGCTGTTCGTGGTCAACAAGGCCGACCGCCCGGGCGCGCAGCGTCTGGCGCGCGACATCGAGATGATGTTGCACCTGCGGACCGGCGGCGCGCGCCCGAAGGCGGGGCGGCGCTGGGAGGTGGGGCATCATGGCCCCCCCGCCGGCCTAGCCGCCGGCCCGCCGGCCGCGGCGGCGGCGCCGGCGGCGGCGGACGCCGCGGGCGCCGCGGGCGCCGCGGACTCGGCGTCGCCGGAGGCGCCGCCCGGGTGGGAGATCCCGGTGCTCCAGACCGTGGCCGCGGAGGGGAAGGGGATCGCCGAGCTGGCCGCGGCGCTCGACGCGCACCGGGCCTGGCTGGAGCGCTCGGGCGCGCTCTCCCGGAAGCGCCGCGAGCGGCTCGCCGGGCGGGTGCGCGAGGCGGTGATGCGCACGGCCGCCGGCGTCGTGTGGCGGGAGCGGGGGGGCGCGGCGATCCTCGAGGAAGCGTTGCCGGAGCTGGAATCCGGGCGGACCAGCCCGTACCGGGTGGCGGCGCGAATCGTGCGCGAGACGCTGGGGTAGACCGGGGGAGCGGGGTCGTTCCATTCCGATACGGACGGTGGTGCATGGGCATCGTGGAGCGTGACGTTCCGGTCACGGAACTGGAGGAGCGCCTCCGCCGGCAGGAGGCGGAGCTCCGGGAGCTGCGGGCGCGGCTGGCCGCGTGGGAGGCTGCCTACGACCGGGTGCCGAAGCGCGCCACGAGCTTCGCCACGGTTTCGGGGGCGCCGGTCGAGCCGCTCTACACGCCGCTCGACTGGCCGGGGCCGTACCTGGAGAAGCTCGGCTTCCCCGGCGAATTCCCGTTCACGCGGGGCCCGTACACGACGATGTACCGGACCCGGCTGTGGACGATGCGCCAGTTCGCGGGCTTCGGCACGGCGGAGGAGACGAACCGCCGCTACAAGTACCTGCTCGAGCACGGCCAGACGGGGCTCAGCGTCGCGTTCGACTTCCCGACGCTGATGGGCTACGACTCCGACCACCCGCGCTCGCTCGGCGAGGTCGGGAAGTGCGGCGTCGCCATCTCCAGCCTGGCCGACATGGAGACGCTCTTCGACGGGATCCCGCTCGATCAGGTCTCCGTCTCCATGACCATCAACGGCCCGGCCATCATCCTCTTCTGCTTCTACGTCGTCACGGCCGAGAAGCAGGGGGTTGCGCCGGCCGCGCTGCGCGGCACGGTCCAGAACGACATCCTGAAGGAGTACATGGCGCAGCACGCGTGGGTGTATCCGCCGGAGCCCGCGCTGAAGCTGATCGTCGACATGTTCGAGTGGTGCGCCAAGAACGCGCCGAAGTACAACCCGATCTCGATCAGCGGCTACCACATCCGGGAGGCCGGGGCGACGGCGGCGCAGGAGCTGGCATACACGCTCCGGAACGGGTTCGAGTACGTCGAGCGGGGGATCGCCCGGGGGCTCGACGTCGACGACTTCGCGCCGCGCCTCTCCTTCTTCTTCGACGTGCACAACGACTTCTTCGAGGAGATCGCGAAGTTCCGCGCGGCGCGGCGCATCTGGGCGCGCCGGATGCGCGACGTCTACGGCGCGCGCAACGAGGAGTCGTGGCGGCTGCGCACGCACGCGCAGACCGCGGGGGTCACGCTGGTGGCGCAGCAGCCGGAGAACAACGTGGTGCGCGTCGCCTACCAGGCGCTCGCGGCGGTGCTCGGCGGGACGCAGTCGTTGCACACGAACTCGCTGGACGAGACGCTCGCGCTGCCGACGGAGAAGGCCGTCCGCATCGCGCTGCGGACGCAGCAGATCCTGGCCTACGAGACCGGCGTGGCGAACGTGATCGACCCGCTGGCGGGCTCGTACTACGTCGAGTCGCTGACCGACCGGTTGGAGCGGGACGCGGAGGAGATCTTCGCCGAGGTCGACCGGCTCGGCGGCGTCGTGCGCGGCATCGAGGCGGGCTACTTCCAGCAGGAGATCGCGCGCAGCGCGCGCGCCCAGCAGGAGGCGATCGAGTCGGGCGAGCGCGTGGTCGTCGGCGTCAACGCGTTCACGGAAGGAAACGAGGACAGCGACGTCGAGATCCTGAAGATCGGCGACGAGGCGGCCGAGACCCAGCGTGCCCGCCTGGCGCGGCTGCGCGAGACGCGCGACGACGCCCGCGTCCGCGCGACGCTCGAGGCGCTGCGCCAGGCCGCGCGCGAGGACCGCAACGTCGTCGAGCCGATGCTCGAGTGCGTGCGTGCCTACTGCACGCTCTACGAGATCCGCCGCGCGCTGGAGGACGTGTTCGGCGCCTACCGCGAGCCGGTGTTCATCTAGCCGGACCGGCCGGCGCCGGCTGGCCTGCACCGTGCAAGTTCCCGCGCCGCCATGCAGACGCACGCGACGATCTCCATCGGCGAGGCGTTCTTCCGGCTCGCGGTCGTGATGCTGCTCGTCGCGGCGAACGGCTTCTTCGTCACGGCGGAGTTCGCGCTCGTGGGGGCGCGCCGGACGCGCATCGAGGAGCTGGCGCGCAAGGGACACCGCGGCGCGCGCCTCGTGCAGCAGGAATTCTCCAACCTGAACCTGTATCTCTCCGCCACGCAGCTCGGCATCACGCTCGCCTCGCTGGGCCTCGGCTGGGTGGCGGAGAGCACCCTCGCGATCCTCCTCGTCCAGTGGTTCGACGCCCTGGCCGCGCCGTGGAACGTGGTCGCCACGCACACGGTGTCGGGCGTCGTGGCGTTCGCGTTCATCACCTTCATGCACATCGTGCTGGGCGAGCAGGCGCCGAAGGTGCTGGCGCTGACCCTGCCGGAGCGCGCCGCGTTGTGGACGGCGGGGCCGCTCTTCGTGTTCGCGCGGGTCTTCGCTCCGTTCATCTGGGCGCTGAACACCGCCTCCAACCTCACGCTCCGCGCCGTCGGGCTGAAGCCGGCGGCCGGGGCGGAGCGGGTGCACCGGCCGGAGGAGATCGAGATCCTCGTCACGCAGAGCTACGAGCACGGGCTCCTTGCCGAGGAGCCGGTCGAGATGATCCGGGGCGTGTTCGACCTCTCAGAGACGATCGCCGCCGAGGTGATGACGCCGCGGACCGACGTCGTCGCCGTGCCGGACACGGCCACGCCGGACGAGGTCGCGGACGTCGTCGTCAAGTACGGCCACTCGCGGATCCCGGTCTACCACGACAACATCGACCACATCGTCGGGGTCGTCCTGGCCCGCGACGCCTGGCGTGCGCAGCGCGACGGCGGGCCCCCGCTGGCCGAGCTGGTCCGGCCCGTGCCGTTCGTTCCCGAGACCAAGCCGCTCGAGGACCTGCTCCGCGAGATGCAGGCGCAGCGGACCCACATGGTGGTCGTCGTGGACGAGTTCGGCGGCACCGCCGGCGTCGTGACCCTCGAGGACGTGGTGGAGGAGATCGTCGGCGAGATCACCGACGAGGACGAAGCCGGCCGGCCGCCGATCGAGGAGCTGCCCTCCGGGGATCTTCTCGTCGATGGCGGCGTACCGGTCTGGGAGCTGAACGAAGAGTACGACCTGGATATCCCGGAGGGCGACTATACCACCGTGGCCGGATTCATCCTCGACCGGCTCGGCCGCATCGCGCAGCCGGAGGATTCGGTGACCTTCGCCGGCGGCCGGATGCGCGTCGTCGACATGGCGGGCCGGCGCATCGAGCGCGTTCTCGTGTCGCGGAGCGCCCGACCCTCGTCGGAAGCGGGGGCCGGGTGAGCGCGCCGTCCGGTCCGCCGTGGTGGCGCGGTTACTTCGACGACGCCTACTTCCTCCTGCACGACCCCCTCTTCCCGGAGGAGATGAGCCGCGTCGAGGTCGCCGCGATGCGCGAGATGCTCGGCCTCCCGGACGGCGCGCGCATCCTGGACGCGCCGTCCGGCTGGGGGCGTCACACGCTCCTGTTCGAGGAGGCGGGGCATCACGCCGTGGGCGCCGATCTCTCGCCCGCGCTGCTGGCGCGCGGCAAGGCCGCCGCGGCCGCGGGCGGGGGCCGCTACCGCGCCGCCGCGGCCGACATCCGCGCCCTGCCGTTCCGCGACGGTGCGTTCGACGCGGTCGTCAACGTCTTCACGTCGCTCGGCCTGTTCCTCTCGGACGACGAGGACGTGCGCGCGCTCCGCGAGGCGTTCCGCGTCCTGCGACCGGGCGGCAAGCTCCTCCTCGAGAGCATGCACCGCGACGACGTCGTCGCGCAGTACGCCGAGCGCGACGCGTGGGTGCTCCCCGACGGCACGCAGGTGCGCGCGCGGCGCCGCTTCGACCCGGTCACCGGGATCAGTCACGAGGTCCTGCGCTGGCGGCGAGGCGAGGAGCGCGGCGAGAAGCGGCACGCGCTGCGGCTCCGCACGGCCACGGAGATCGATGGACTGTTGCGGCGGGCCGGCTTCACGCCGATCGAGTACTACGGCGATTGGGATGGCTCGCGGCTCGAGCGCGACTCGCCGCGGCTGGTCGTCGTCGCGGCCCGGCCGTGACGCCATATTTCCTTGCAGCGCCAGGGAGTTGCGGGTAGCTTCCTGGGCTCCGCGGGGACGGCGTCGGCCCGCCCCGCTCGTGCGCTCCTTCGCAACGACCGCCATGGACGAACGCAAGATACGTGTGCTGGTCGGCAAGCCGGGCCTGGACGGCCACGACCGTGGCGCCAAGGTCATCGCCAGTGCCTTCCGCGACGCCGGCTTCGAGGTCATCTACACCGGGCTGCATCAGACGCCGGAGTCGATCGTCAGCGCCGCGGTGCAGGAGGACGTGGACGTCGTCGCCCTCTCGATCCTGTCCGGGGCGCACATGACGCTCTTTCCGCGGATCCTCGAGCTGCTGGCCGCGGAGGGAGCCGAGGACATCCTGGTCATCGGCGGCGGGATCATTCCCGAGGAGGACGTGAGGGCGCTGGAGGCGATGGGCGTGGCGAAGCTCTTCGGGCCGGGGACGCCGACGTCCGAGCCCGTGGAATTCATCCGGCGCTGGGCGGCCACGCATGGGCGTCACCGCGAAGCCTGAGCGCGCGCCCGACGCGCCCCGCCTGCGCCGCCAGGTCGAGGAGCTGGAGGCGCTCCAGGCGGTGCTGCGCCAGGGGGGCGGGCCGGACAAGATCGAACGGCAGCACCGGCAGGGGAAGCTCACGGCCCGCGAGCGGATCGCGCTCCTGCTCGACCCCAAGACGAAGCTGCTGGAGATCGGGCTCCTCGTCGCCTACGACCAGTACGACGGGCAGGCGCCGGGAGCGGGCGTGGTCACGGGCGTCGGCACGGTGCACGGCCGGCCGGTCGTCGTCGTCGCCAACGATGCGACCGTCAAGGCGGGCTCGTGGTGGCCGGAGACGATCAAGAAGATGCTGCGGGCGCAAGAGATCGCCATGCGCTCCCGCGTGCCGATCGTCTATCTCGTGGATTCCGCGGGCGTCAACCTCCCCTACCAGGGCGGCGTCTTCCCGGGGCAGTACGGCGCCGCCCGGTTGTTCTACTACAACTCGATCATGCGGCGCTACCTGAGGGTGCCGCAGATCGCGGCCGTCATGGGGCCGTGCATCGCCGGCGGCGCGTACCTGCCGGCGCTCTCGGACGTCATCCTGATGGTCGAGGGGACGAGCTTCATGGGGCTGGGTGGGCCGAACCTGGTGAAGGGCGCGACCGGCCAGACCGTCGATGCCGAGGAGCTGGGCGGGGCTCGCGTCCACAACGCGGTGAGCGGCGTGGCCCACTACCGGCTCCCGGACGATCGCAGCACGGTCGCCCGTATCCGCGAGATCATCGGCGAGCTCCCCTACACCGCGCCCGCGGGGCGCATCGACCAGCCCAGGCCGTCCGAGCGCGATCCCGCCGAGGCGTACCACATCCTGCCGCCGGACCACCGTCAGCCCTACGACATGCGGGCGCTCCTGGCGACGATCCTCGACGCCGGCCGGCTCGACGAGTTCCAGGCCGACTACGCGCCGGAGGTCATCTGCGGCACGGCCCGCGTCGATGGCGTCGCCGTCGCGCTGATCGCGAACGCGCGGGGCGCGTTCCGCGTCGATGGCGGGCCGCCGCGCTTCGGCGGGATCTTCTACTCGGAGAGCGCCGAGAAGGTGGCGTACTTCATCGAGACCGCCAACCGCCACGGCACGCCGCTCCTCTTCGTGCAGGACGTGAGCGGGTTCATGGTCGGTCCGGACGCCGAGCAGTCCGGGATCATCCGCGCCGGCGCGCGGTTCGTCGAGGCGATGGCGACGGCCGTCGTGCCCAAGGTCGTGCTCACGCTCAACCATGCGTCCGGTGCGGGGTATTACGCGATGGCCGGGCAGGGCTTCGACCCCGACTTCATCTTCTCGTGGCCGAGCGGGCGCATGGGCGTCATGGAGGGCGAGAGCGCCGTCATGGCGCTCTTCGGGCCGCAGCTGGAGGAGCTGAAGCGCGCCGGCCGGGCGCCCGACGCGGAGTTGCAGGCGCGGATCGACGCCGTGCGCGCCGACTACGAGGCGCAGCTCGATGCCCGCTTCGCGGCGGCGCGCGGGTTCGTCGACGCCGTGATCACGCCCGAGGAGACGCGCTGGGCGCTCGGCGTCGCGCTGCGCACCGCGCTCCACCACCGCGGGCCACACCTCGGGCCGTTCGGTGGGCTGCCACCGGGGCTCGGCTTCGCCGGCGGCGCGTGAGCGCGGGACGCAGGCGCGTCCGCCCCGGCGACCCGGACGCGGGACCGGGCCACCCGGCGCGCCCGCGCCCTCGACACCGGGCAGCCGAGGCGTGAGACTACCATGACCCACCGATCGAGAACGGCTGGAGGACGTATGCGCATGCAGGACGAAGAGACCCCCGAGAAGCCGCCGCAGAACAACCTGCCGTCGATCGTGACGGACATGGTGAAGGACCGGCTCTTCAAGGCGCGCACGCTGGTCATCGCGGGGGAGGTGAACCAGCAGCTCGCCGCCCACATCATGGCCCAGCTCCTGGCGATGTCCGCCGATTCCGACGCGCCGATCACGATCTACATCAACTCGCAGGGTGGGCACGTCGAGTCGGGCGACACGATCCACGACATGATCCGCTACATCAAGCCGCGGGTGAAGATGGTGGGGACCGGCTGGGTGGCCAGTGCGGGCGCGCTCATCTACGTGGCCGTGCCGCGGGAGGATCGCTTCGCGCTGCCCAACACGCGGTTCCTGCTGCACCAGCCCGCGGGCGGCGCCGGTGGGAGCGCGGCCGACATCGCCATCGAGGCGCGGGAGATCCTGAAGATGCGCGAGCGCATCAACCGGATCTTCGCCCGCCAGACGGGCCGGACGGTGGAGCAGATCGAGGACGACACGCGCCGCAACTTCTGGCTGGATGCGGCCGCGGCCGTGGAGTACGGCCTGGTCGGCAAGATCGTCGAGAGCGCCGACGAGATCGAGGCGGCGTAGCGGCGCGCCGGAACGCGGCGGGCGCGGCGGCGTACCATGGCCAGGCGGGCGTGGCGCGGAGCGGCCCGCCCCCGCCCCGCCGCCCGCGGCCCCCC
>JADGGV010000569.1 GCA_019689775.1 Gemmatimonadota bacterium | reverse complement strand
GGGGGGGAGCGGGGGAATCGAGGCGTGGGAGACACGGTGGCGCTGCTCGGCGCCGGCGCGCTCGCCGCCGCCCTCGCGCTGGCCGGGTGGATCGCCTGGCCGTTGCCGGCGGACGTGGCGCGGCCGGCGCCGGTGCCGGCGCTCGTGCTGGAGGACCGGAACGGGCTGGTGCTCCGGGCGACGCGGGCGGCGGACGGCTCGCGCGGCGGCTGGGTGCCGCTCGCGGAGGTGGACCCGAAGATCCTCCAGGCGTTCCTGGCCGCGGAGGACCGTCGCTTCTACGACCATCACGGGATCGATCTGCGGGCGGCGCTGCGGGCGTTCGCCGCGAACGTGCGCGCGGGCCGCGTCGTCTCGGGGGCCTCGACGCTGACCATGCAGACGGCGCGGCTGCTGCGGCCGACGGGGCGGGGGTGGCTCGGCAAGGCGCGCCAGGCGCTGTGGGCGCTACGGCTGGAGGCGCACCTGCCGAAGAGCGCGATCCTCGAGCTGTACCTGAACCGCGTGCCGCTCGGGCAGGGCGCGGTGGGCGTGAGCGCCGCGGCGGCGGTCTACCTCGACGGCTCGCCACGGAGCGTGAGCCTCGGGCAGGCGGCGTTGCTCGCGTCGCTGGCGCGGGCGCCGTCGCGCGACAACCCGCTGGTGTCGGCGGCGCGGGCGCGTGCGCGGCGCGACGCCGTGCTGCGGCGGATGGTCGAGGTCGGCTACGCGCGGCCGGAGGATGCGCGCCGGGCGCGGACGGAGCCGGTCGCGGTGCGGCCGCCGCGCACGCCGTTCCTGGCGCCGCACTTCACGACGCGGGCGCTCGCGTGGGCGGAGGCGGAGGGCGCGCCGATGGTCGGGCGGGTGCGGACCACGCTCGACCTCGAGCTTCAGACGGAGCTGGAGGGCGAGGTCCGGCACACGGTGGGGATGCTGAAGGACCGGGGTGGGCGCCAGGCGGCCGTCGTCGTGCTCGACAACCGGACGGGCGGCGTGCTGGCGTGGGTCGGCTCGCCGGACTTCTGGACGCCCGAGGCGGGGCAGGTCGACATGGTCGTCTCGCCGCGGCAGCCGGGCTCCGCGCTCAAGCCGTTCCTGTACGCGCTCGCGTTCGACCACGGCTACACCGCCGCGAGCGTGCTCCCCGACGTGCCGCACGTCTACGCCACGGCGCTCGGGCCGTACCGCCCGCAGAACTACGACCGCCGCTACCATGGGCCGGTGCGCATCCGCGAGGCGCTCGGCAGCTCGTTCAACGTGCCGGCCGTCGAGATGGCCGACCGGCTCGGCGTGGCGGCGCTGCTGAACACGCTGCGCGGCGCGGGCTTCGCCTCGCTCGACCGCCCGGCGGAGCACTACGGCCTCGGGCTCGCCCTCGGTAACGGCGACGTCACGCTGCTCGAGCTGGCCAACGCCTACCGGGCGCTCGCGGCCGGCGGCGTGTGGCGCCCGGTGCGGTGGCGCCTCGACGACGGAGCGGAACACTCCAGCCGTCCGGTGCCGGAGCGGCGCTTCGTCTCCGAGCGGGCGGCCGTGCTCGTCACGGACATCCTGGCCGATCCGGTGGCGCGCGTCCCGGGCTTCGGCGTCGAGACCGCGTTCGACTTCCCGTTCCCCGTCGCCGCGAAGACCGGCACGAGCCGCCACTTCACCGACAACTGGGCGGTCGGCACGACCGGCGGCTTCACCGTGGCGGTCTGGGTGGGCGACTTCTCCGGCCGGCCGATGCAGGGCGTGAGCGGGATCAGCGGCGCGGGACCGCTCCTCTACCGGGCGATCCTGCGCACCGCGCGGCGCTTCCCGGTCGGGCGGCTGCGCACGCCGGAGGAGGCGGGGCTGCGGCCGCTCGCGATCTGCCGCCTCTCCGGGCTGCGCGCCACGCCCGATTGCCCGTCGATGGTCGAATGGTTCGTCCCCGGCACGGAGCCCACCGCCTCCGGCGACTGGCGCGAGGACGGGCGGATCGTCTGGCCGGCGGAGTATGCCGAGTGGGCGAGCGCGGGAGCGGGGGAGTGGGAAAAGGGCGGGGAAGCGGCGGACTCGGCCGTCGCCCGCTTCTCCACTCCCCCACTTCACCACTCGGCCTTCAGGATCGTGTCGATCGAGGATGGCGACCGCTACCAGGTGCCGGTCGGCGTCGCCCCGCGCTACGCGACGCTGCCGCTGCGCGCCGCCGGCGGCGCCGCCGAGCGCGGCGTGCGCTGGTTCGTCGACGGCCGCGAGACGCGGGACGCCCGCTGGCGCCTCGTCCCCGGCGAGCATACCATCCGCGCCGTCTCCGCCGCCGGTGAGAGCGCCGAGGTGCGCATCGCGGTGGACCCGTAACCCCGACCGACATGCGCTTCCTCCGACGCTGGCCGTTCACTGCGCTCGGCATCGCCACGCTGGCGCTGCTCGTGCTCCTCTCGCTCGCCGGTGCGCACGCGCGGACGAGCCCGCTCGCGCAGGCGCTCGCCGCGGCCGCGCGCGTGCTGGCCTATCCCATGTTCCTGATGGCCCGCGCGCAGCTCGCGCTCATGCAGGCGCTCGGCGTGCGCCCGCGCGGCGGCTACCCGTTCTGGCTCTTCCTGCTCGGCATCCCGATCCGGCTGCTGCCGTACGTGGCGGCGGACCTGGTGCTGCGGTGGGTGCGGCGCGGCCGCGGTTGAGCGGCCGCTCGCGCCGCTCGTCGGCTCCGTGGCCGCCGCGGTCGCGCTTGCCCGCTCCTCCACCCTCCCGCCCAGTCTTCAGCT